>VGGT01000077.1 GCA_016868485.1 Bacteroidota bacterium | reverse complement strand
GACCACTACCCTTTTGGGCGTCACTGAGAAATCTACTTCCGTCACAATCCCATAACGACAATCGGCACCCATTCGAACCGCTTGCTTGCGGAAATCATCCATCATCTGCGGGCCTTGTACACCATCGGGATATCCAGGGTAATTTTCTACATCGGTGGTGATGGTGAGTTGTCCTCCCGGTTGCAAGCCTTCATAGAGTATCGGTTTGAGGCCAGCACGGGCGGCATAAATGGCTGCCGTGTAACCGGCAGGGCCCGAACCGATGATCAGGCAATGTGCGTGTTCTTGATTTGACATGCCGCAAAAATAAGACAGATTTGAACGGAGCGGTTATATGATCATAGCTGTTACACGATGATAACGCAGTTTCCTGATCATAACGCGGTTACCGGATCAAATAGGTGTAGTGTTGATTTCCATAACCACCCCATACACCCAACCCCTTTCCCCTTTTCGATCGGATGTTGGTGGCTACTACCGTAGGTATTGCGAAAGGATTTCCGCTGCCCCCGGTTGCACTGGCCAAGGAGTTCCAAAACTGGTATTGTGCTAAGTCTATACTTGAGACTTTAACGTAAACGGTATCTCCGACTTCAAAAAAACCGAATTCGTTGAATGTTGTGGAGTCGTTGAACAAATATACCTCCTTGCCCCTGGGCAATATAAAATCTATGGTTTGTCCGTTGATGAGCTCATCGCTGAAGGCAGAAGCGAAACCCGAGCTCCACTGCGACTCTTGGTTCCTTCTGGAGAATATACGCACACGGTCACCCAGCAAAGGCCCGTCGCTGTAGCGGTAGTAGACCGAAGCCAATTCGGAATCGCGCTTGGTGGGCAGGAGGTTACCGGCTTCAACGATTAATTCGGATTTGGTGCGGTGCCAGATGGAATCCACGTTCAGTGGAGGTAAAATGACGGTTTCCGCTTCCAGTTCATGTTCTGTGGTGATGATTTTAATGCGGTATCGCCCCCCTGCCCGACCACGAATTCGACTTCCTTTGTAGTTGAAGGGGGTATAATGTTGAAACTCGAGTGCTGGTAATAGTGTGTCGATTTCCCCCTCTCCATCTCCCTCAACAATGATGAATGCATCAGATACCTGTAATCCCAAAACAGTTTGCAGGTCCACAGGATCGAAATAAGGCGAGTTCCGGGTTAAACTCACCTTAACCAATGAATCTGTTTCGATGAGCCCGTAGACAACCAGTGCCTCTTTTGGCGGAGGTAATTCCAAGTCAATAACCCGTTCACATCCCGACATAAGCAATATATGACTGATGCATAAAACGCTGAAAACCAGTTTTATGAGTGCTTTCATATCATTTAAAACTTAAAGTTATAGGTGACCGATGGAATGATGGGGAATAAGCTCACCTGTCTCGCCTCCACCCGCAAACTTTGTTGTTGCAGCGACCCCGTATTGTTGAGGTATACAAAATATGGGTTCAGTCGGCTGTACACATTGTAGATGGCAAATACCCATTCATTTTGCCATTTACGCCCTTGATTACGCAGGGGTTTGTAGACCGCTGCCAAATCCAGTCGATGATAAGGCGCAAACCTGAAGTTGTTGCGGTCTCCTATTTGGTTGATGATTTGGCCTTCAAAAAAATACCGCGATTCGGGCAAGGTGTAGGCATTACCTGTAGCATAAACGAAGGTAGTGGAGTACGTCCATTTTCTGCTTCGTTCATAGGAGGCCACGAATGAAACATCGTGTCGTCGGTCAAATTTATAGGGGAACCACCTGCCTTGCATGATGTCATCGAAACGGCGGTCCGATTTCGACCAGGTATAGCCCAGCCAGCCGGTAAGGGCACCAGTTCTTTTCTTAATAAACCACTCGGCACCATAAGAACGACCAAAGCCAAAAACAAAGTCGTTTTCGATATTCAAATTGAAACCATCTACCGCTCCGTCGCGGAAGTCGATTTGGTTCTGTAAGGTTTTGTAGTAGACTTCTACCGAGGCCTCCCATTGATTTTTCTTATCGTTCAAAAAATACCCCAAGGCGTATTGAATTCCCTCTTGCGGCCTAACTTTACGTGTACTGGGTACCCAAAGGTCGGTTGGCAATGCATTCCCTGAAGACGAGGCGAGGTGGATGTATTGTAGGTTCCTGGTGATGCCCAGCTTCACCGAAGAATGTCGGGATGTGCTGAGGCGCAGGAGAAGCCTGGGTTCGAAACCTCCATAATCAACCACTTTTTCATTTTCCTTGTAGGCTATTTCTTCCACTAAATCCAATAGTTCGGTGTTGGCATAGCGTTGATAAAGGTAGGGACCCATCTGTCGATAGCCCGACCAGCGGATGCCGCCTTGTATTTGTAGCGCGTCGCTGATGTCCCATACATCTTGGGCGTACAAGGCCAGTTCATGAGCGTTCAATTGCCGAAGCCCGGGTGTGCCAAAAGTATTTTCACCCGTACTGGCCTCCACAACGGAAGGGGTAAAACCATGTTTGGTGTATTGGGCACCCACTTTGAGGCGGTGGCGCAAGGACGCGTAATAATCGGCATCCAATTTGAGGCTTTTGTTTCGAACGCCAGAGTTGAGTTTGAATTGAAACTGCGATTGCGTGACCTCGGTGGCAAAGTCAAAATCACTGTAAATTAGTGTGGTGTTTAAAAATAATCTCGGTCCGAAAATATGGTTCCACCGTAGGGTGCCCGTGGCATTGCCCCAAGGGATATTGAATCCGAGGCCGATTTCTTGATTTTTAAAGGTAAAAACGTCACTACCAAAATACCCACTGGCGAATATCCTGTTTTTGGCATTGATTTGATAGTTGAGTTTGGTGTTAAAATCGTAGAAAAAATATCCGCTGCCTTTGGCTACGGCATCAGGCGGAATCAGGGGGTTCACCAGTACATCGATGTACGTCCTCCGACCAGAAATGATGAATGATCCTTTGTCGCGCTTAAGGGGCCCCTCGGTGGTGAGCCGCGATGCAATCAACCCTATTCCCCCTTGTGTTTCGAATCGTTGGTTGTTGCCTTCGCGCATGCCAATCGCCAAAACTGAAGATACCCTCCCGCCATATTGTGGGGGCATTCCACCCTTAATGAGGGTTGTGTTGTTGATGGCATCGGCGTTGAATACGGAGAAAAAGCCAAATAAATGGGAGGCGTTGTAGACAACCGCTTCATCAAGCAGAATTAAGTTTTGATCCGGACCACCACCCCGAACATAAAATCCGGTATTGCCTTCACCTCCCTTTTGTATGCCTGGAAGCAGCTGAATGGTGCGCAAAATATCGGCCTCTCCCAATAGTGCGGGTAGTGACTTGACCTGTTCGATATTCACTTCAGCGCGTCCCATTCCCGCCTCTCGGGTGTTCTCATCGACTCGTCTGCCCTCAACCACAATTTCCTCCCGGTTCACTGCAGCCGATTTTAGGCGGAAGTTATGTTGCGTATTTTGTTTGAGATTGATCTTCAGCGTATCGGGCGCATAGCCAAGGTAGGTGACAACCACCGTGTAGGTCGATGCGGGCAGGCTAAGAGCAAAATAGCCATAATCGTTCGTTGTTGTGCCTTGCTTTAAAGGCAATACCCAAACATTGGCCGCAACCAGTGCTTCGCCGCTCTCCGAACGCACAGAACCGCTTAAAGTTACCTTCTGCGCGTTTGTCTCTAACGAGAGCATACAAAGACTGATAAGGCCCAAAAAATAATGGGCCAAATGAAAGCGGCGGGTCGACATAAACGGTGGTTAGTTTTTGATGATTCGAAACGACTGTCCGGCATCAGAAGTCGTCCAATTGAAAACATACAAACCTGCCCGCATGTTTGGATCAAACTCAATAAATATTGATACCCGTTGCTCGTTAGGAAAGAACTGGGCGGTGTAGCGAAAATGATTGCATACACGACCCATGACATCAAATGCAGCTAAATGATCATTCTGGTCGATTCCATTCCAAGGGAATTCTACAACAACCTCTTCAGTACAAGGATTGGGATAGACCAAAGCTACTGACGGTTGATTGGTTGTCGCAGAAGGAAGCATTTTCCAAGCACGAGAAACATCAGGTATGCCATGGCCGAAAAAAGTATCGGGCGACGCCGAACGATCTGCACTCATTTCAAGAGCTTTGAATACGTGCATCGATCGTGCATGCGGTCTGGATTGCCATAAGCATGCCGCAAGTCCAGCCATGATGGGTCCCGAAAAGGATGTCCCACTCACATAAGCCACGTCTTGCCCCGTCAAATCGCAACTGGCTGCGCCTGAACCGACCGCCATAACATTTGGTTTTATGCGACCGTCAGCGGTTGGACCTTGACTGCTAAAAGCAACTCTGTTTCTGTTTCTGGCCACAGCCCCTACGGCAAGTACCGAATCACCATCGGCAGGTGCCGCTATATACCGCCATGCAGAATTACCATAGTTCCCCGCACTGGCAACCACCAAAATCCCCTTAGAAGCCGCAAAGTCTGAACCGCGCGTGATGCGTGCTGTTTGGCCATCCATATCGTTATAGCTATGGTCCATTAGCGGATCATCGAAGGTGGAATAGGCCAATGAGGTATTAAAAACGTCGGCACCGGCACTGTCGGCACGTTCGGCAGCGGCCACCCAATTGTCTTCTTCAATCTGATTTTCGGAACCCCCCACGTTGTTTTCGGTGCGATACAGCAAATAAGTTGCGCCGGGAGCGGTTCCTACCAGGCGACCTGGCCACCATGCGGCCAAACAACCCATCACATAGGTCCCATGCGCATCGAAACCGAATGGATTGGGCGAAAGGTCCACGAAATCCCAGGTGTCTGCGATCCGGTTACCCAATCTAAGCGAATCGAAGCAAGACAGTCGGTCCATCTCCACAAAGCCCGCGTCGAAAACGGCAATCCAAACGCCTTCACCTCTAAATCCCCTGTTGTGCAGCCATTCCCCTTTGTGCAGGGCAAGCTGTTCCCAGCCCGCCCCATATTGACCCGAATCTGCAGAAAGGCGCGGCACCCCTTCCTGCAGTCCGTTCCACGCCAACTTACTTGGCCTCGGATGCTCGTTATGATGTGCCGAACGTCCGTTTTTGCGGGTCGAACGCACGAAAGGCAGGTCCTGAACACGTGCTAATGTGGGCGCGTCGGGCGCTTCGATGGTTGCGCCGTTGAGCCATTTAGACGTATGGCGAACAACAGCTCCAGCCAATCTGAGCCCTTCGAGGTAGGTCGGATTGACGGGTAAATCGCTGCTGTCTATGGCGATGCCTTGTTTTTGTCGGCGTTCAATCGAGCGTGCCGATAAAAAGGCCCCGGGTTGGTCGAGTCGAAAAGGCGTTCCCGATTTATCGGTGAATTCAATCCAATAACGGTCGCCGGTTTGTGCCCTTCCTTCTAAACCGACCAGCAACAAGATGTAACACCCCAGTATGAACTTGTTCATGATTCGTAAATTTTATTTGATTCGATGAGGACCGATTCTCTGATCCAGCCCCCTCCTACTACCTCACCGTCTTGATAAAATACGGCACTCTGACCGGGAGCAATGGCCTTTACCGGACGGGAAAACTCTGCGTAGATTTCGTCGCCGTCCTGCCAAATGATCGCTGCCTGTCCAGGGTCCTTGTAGCGAATTTTAGCCAAGACTTCCATTCCTTCAGCCGGAATGCTCGGGTATTTTTGAAGGTTGATTCGGTCAACGCGCATGGCCTGACGATCCAGTTCACCCAATTCTCCAAGAACCACTGTATTGGACTGGGCGCGGATTTCTGCCACAAACATGGGTTTGCCCAAGGCAATATCCAAACCCTTGCGCTGTCCAACTGTGTAGAAGGGATAGCCTCGATGTTTCCCAAGAACCTCCCCATTTCGATCAACGAATAATCCACCCTCTACCCGTTCCTCCAATCCATCAACCCTTCGTTTTAAGAATGAACGGTAATCATTGTCGGGTATGAAGCAAATTTCATAACTCTCAGGCTTTTTGGCCAGAAAATCATAGCCTCGGTCAATCGCCATCTGCTTTATTTCAGACTTTCTGTAGTTGCCCATCGGAAAAAGGGTGCGGCGCAGTGAATCTTGGCTCAATCCCCACAGGACATAAGACTGGTCTTTACCTCCATCTATGCCCTGACCGACATAAAATCGACCATTTTCCTGTTGAATGCGCGCATAATGACCGGTGGCGATGTAGTCGCATTGCAACATATCGGCCCGTCTGAGCAGGGCATCCCATTTAATGTGTGTGTTGCAGAGTACGCACGGATTGGGGGTTCTTCCAGAAAGGTATTCATCCACAAAATTTTCAATCACGGCATCACCGAACTCATCGCGCAAATCGAGAATCATATGGGAGAAGCCGAGCTGAACGGCCACTTCACGGGCGTCGTTGATCGAATCGAGACTGCAACAGCCGGTTTCCTTTTTTGATCCGCCCGCCGATGCATAATCCCATGTTTTCATGGTGATTCCAATGACATCATAACCCTGCTCGTGGAGCATAACGGCCGCCACCGTGCTGTCGATTCCCCCACTCATGGCCACCAAAACCCGCTTGTTGAGCCCTTTTTGCATTAGCCTGCAAAAATACTCATTATCCTGCCCTAAAGTCGCTCAACCAAAGGGCTAAATTCTCAAATTTGTGGTCGTTGTTTGCACATGAACAAAAGTTCTCCCCAATACCTGAAGCGCGTCGAAGATCTCTTTAAAGCCGGGGGCTATATGTTGCGGTATGAGCGTGGCCATTTTCAGCCCGGAAAGTGTGTACTGCGTGAAAAAAAAGTGGTCGTGGTGAACAAGTTCTTCACCACGGAAGCCAAAATCAGTGCCCTCAGCGAATTGGCTACGGAAAGCGAATGGGATTTGGAAACACTCGCGTCTGCCCATCGGAATTTGCTCACCGAGATCTGCCAAACGCGGTTTAAATTGTGAGCGTGAAAATGTGGTCGTGAAACTGACGTTTTTAGGAACTGGAACCTCTCAGGGAGTACCTGTGATTGGTTGTTCGTGTGCCGTATGCCGTTCGGTGGATCCGCGCGACCAGCGTCTGCGCACCAGCATTATGTTGGAGGCAAATGACCGGGTGGTGGTGGTGGATACGGGCCCTGATTTCCGCCAGCAAATGCTTCGGGCAGGAGTTACCCGACTCGATGGCGTGGTGTTTACGCATGCACACAAAGACCACATTGCCGGCCTGGATGATGTGCGTCCATTCAACTACCGACAAAAATCCGCTACACAGATTTACGCAACAAAAGATGTTCAAAAGGCGCTGAGACGCGAGTTTTATTACTGCTTCGACGAGCATCATCGTTATCCGGGGGTGCCCGATTTGGCCTTGAATTCCATTCAAACGAAGGCCTTCTCCGCTGCAGGAATTCCATTCATCCCCCTTCCTGTTATGCACATGAATCTGCCCGTACTCGGATTTCGGATCGTGAATTTGGCCTACATCACCGATGCCAATTTTATCCCAGAAGAAACCTTCCAGAAAATGGGAAGTCCTGATGTACTCGTGCTCAATGCCCTACGGCATACCCCCCACCCTTCTCATTTTACCCTGACCGAAGCCATTGAAATAGTTGAACGCGTTAAACCAAAACAAGCTTTTTTCACCCATATTTCGCATCAGTTGGGGACCCACCATGAGGTGGGCGGTCAATTACCCGACAATATATATCTGGCCTACGACGGCCTGACCGTTCATTTATGAGGCCAATCCCCTTCCTTCCACAGAAAGGGGCCTTGCAGACTCACTTCTTGTTCGTGAATCTGTTGGCCCGCATGCTTCATGAGCAGCTCAACGGAAAAACCATTTCATATATCGTTTCGCCGAGCCTCACACGATTGCAATTGGCATTTGGCGACGGGAATGATGCATGTTGTGTTTTGGAGCTCAATTGGTCGACCGATCAACCCCTACTCTTTTGGCACCCTGAGGGTGTGCCTTTGCCCGAAGCCTATGAAAAACAACTGTTTGCCTCATGGGGGCTCGAAGTCACCGGGGTTTGGGGCTGGGTTTTTGACCGCAGAATCGAAATCACCTTGAATAACGGAGGCGCCATTTGGATTAAGTGGTTCGGAAGGAACGGCAATGTGTTGTACCATGACG
>VGGT01000076.1 GCA_016868485.1 Bacteroidota bacterium | reverse complement strand
CCATGAAAGGCACCGCCTCGAGGAACACCGATCCAAATCTAGATGCGAAAAACGCGGCCCTCCTGTCGATGAACAAGAAAGAAAGGGCAGAGAATTTGATGATTGTGGATTTGGTACGCAACGATCTTTCTCGGAGTTGCGTGCCGGGTTCAGTAATAGTGCCTGAATTGTGTTCGGTGTTTACTTTAAAGACGGTCCACCAAATGTACAGTACCGTATGTGGTGAATTGCGTCCACAAACACATCCGCTCGATGCACTGCTCGCGTCGTTCCCAATGGGGTCTATGACAGGGGCGCCTAAAATCAGTGCGATGAAGCTCATCGACCAGTTGGAAACCTTTAAAAGGGGACTATTCTCGGGTTCCGTCGGTTATTTTACACCCCAAGGCGATTTTGATTTCAATGTCGTGATCCGCAGTATGCTCTACCGAAGCGACACAAAACAGGCGGTCGTTCGGGCGGGCAGTGCCATTACCTACGATTCAGACGCCGAACAAGAATGGGATGAATGCCAATTGAAGGCAAACGCCATCATCAACTGTGTTTAACCCTGGGCAACCAACTCCAGTTTGAGTTGAGCCTTTACTTCGCGGTGTAAATCCACCTCCACATCATATACCCCCAGTTCTTTCATTTCTGAAGGAACAGATATTTTGCGGCGGTCGATTTCCAAACCCTGGCCTTTCAAAGCCTCAGAAACTTGGAGTGTAGTAATGGAGCCAAATAAACGGCCCTTTTCACCAACGCGAACGGGCAATACCAAATTCATGCCCGACAAGGCTTCGGCCATCGTGCGTGCATCTTGAAGCACCTTCTCAACCCGGTGAGCCGCCTGACGAACATTCTCATTGCGCTCTTTCACATTCGATTCATTGGCGATCCGGGCTAACCCTTGTGGAATTAAATAATTCCTGCCATAACCAGGGCGCACCTTCACGATGTCGTAGCGGTAACCTAGTCCTTTGATATCCTGATTCAGAATAATATCCATGTCACAATTCTATTAGGCTGTGGTTTATTTCAATCCGTCGGCTACATAAGGCAATAATGCCAAATGGCGAGCGCGTTTGATGGCTTGAGACACCTTACGCTGATACTTCAAAGAAGTACCTGTAAGGCGACGAGGAAGGATTTTACCTTGCTCATTCACCAAACGAAGGAGAAAGTCCGGGTCTTTGTAATCGATATACTTAATTCCACTTTTTTTGAAGCGGCAGTATTTTTTACGGGTCTCTTCTTTGACCGGGATGGCGGCAAAACTATTGCTGATCATGGGCGGGCTCGGTTTGGGTTTGCTTGGACTTAGACTTTCGGTCTGGATTGCGACGCGACTGGTTGTACAGTACAGCGTGTTTGTCGAGTGAAACAGTCAGAAATCGCAGAACGCGCTCGTCGCGGCGGAACTCAAGCTCGAGTTTGTCGACCAGGCCTGCATCTCCTTTGAACTCAAACAGGTGATAAAACCCACTTGATTTCTTACGGATGGTGTAAGCCATTTGTTTGAGTCCCCAGCTTTCCTGGTGGACAAGCTCGGCGCCGTTTACTTCCAGCACCTGTCTAAACTTCCCGACCGCTTCAGCGACCATCTCCTCCGTGAGTACGGGGGTGAGGATGAATACGGTTTCATATTGGTTCATGAACGGATTTTTTATGAGGGTGCAAAGATAAGAAAAAAGAAAATCAAAACCTATTATATTTGTAAGGTGGAACCCTACTTAGTATCCTTTAGAAGACACCGACCCGACTCCTTTATGTCGGTGGTCGGACAATCCCACATCACCCAAACCCTAAAGAACGCCATACGAACCGATAAAGTGGCGCAAGCTATGTTGTTTTGCGGTCCAAGGGGCGTTGGAAAAACGACCTGCGCACGCATTTTGGCCAAAGCCATCAATTGCCTTCAACCTACCGAAGAGGCGGAAGCATGTGGCGTTTGCGCCAGCTGTGCGTCGATCAGAGCGGGCGGATCGCTGGCGATCTATGAACTTGATGCGGCTTCCAACAATTCGGTCGACGACATTCGAAACCTGGTCGAACAAGTTCGTTATCCACCCCAAGGCGGGAAATTCAAAGTATACATCATCGATGAGGTTCATATGCTGAGCACAGCGGCCTTCAATGCATTTTTGAAGACCCTCGAAGAACCTCCACCCTATGCCATTTTTATCTTGGCGACCACCGAAAAGCACAAAATCCTACCCACTATATTATCACGCTGCCAGGTTTACCAATTCAACCGAATCCGCGTACCGGATATAGCTGGCGAGTTAGAAAGGGTGTGTAGGACTGATGGAATTCCATTCGAAGAACAAGCGCTTTTTTCATTAGCCGAAAAGGCCGACGGCGCGCTGCGTGATGCGCTCAGCATGCTGGATCAAATTGTCGGATTTTCTGGGGGACAGCTCCGGCTAGAGGATGTGGTAAAAAATCTCAATCTCCTGGACAGTCGGTCCTTTTTTGATGCCACTAATTACATACTCGATGGTGATTTGCCTGCTCTTTTGTTGCTTCTACAAAAGATCATTGTCGATGGCTTTGAAACCGATGCGTTCCTAGCCGGATTAGCCTCCCATTGGAGGTGGTTGTTGTTGGCACGCGATGAACAAACACACGCGATGTTGGAAGTGGGTAAAGACAGCCTTCCATCATACATTAATCAGGCCGGACGACTTTCATTAGACATTCACTTGAGCGGTCTCAACCTACTCGCTCAAGCCGAAATGAACCACCGCCAAAGTCGAAACCCGAGGCTTCATGCGGAAATGGCCCTCGCTAAACTTTGTTATGCGCGTCAATTGTTGCTGCCTCCAGAAACTGACCTGCCTGATTCCACTGGAGCAGCTTTAGACAAGCAGGTCAATTTACCAGGCCGTCAAGAACGTGCATCCCCCGAAAAAAAAGTAGTTGATTCTGCTCATCCCGTTGCTGCGCCCAGCACTACCCTGCACCATTTACCCAGTCAGAGTACAACAGTAGCAACCCAGGATATGATAGCATCTGAAGCAACCCGGGATATGAAAGCATCTGAAGCAACCCGGGATATGAAAGCATCTGAAGCAACCCGGGATATAGAAGCACCAGAAGCAACCCGGGATATGGAAGCACCTGAAGCAACCCGGGATGAAACGCTGCCTTTAGGTTCCAAAAAAATTCAATTAGTGCCTGATCACACCGTACCTGAACACCCGGTGGCACCACCGCAAAAGACAGTGGCTACACCCTTAAAAGTATCTAAAATCAAATCTCCCCAGCTTCCTGCCAGCCAAGCAACAGCAGAACAACCGCTGTCGCAGGAAACAGGAGCATCCACTCAAATATCGACAAGTACCGAAAAGGATACTATTGAACAAGCTTGGCTCAAGATGTTAGCAGGACTTGAATCAGAAGGCAGGAAATATGTGCACAGCGCTCTATCTCAAATTAAACCTGTATTAAATAATGCGGCAGAAATCGAAATTCGCATCGAGCACGACGCTTTGCGCACCGCGCTGGATGTTTTGCTGTTTGATTTAACCAATCAACTCAGAAGCTGGACGGGGCAGCCTGAAATTCAACTCAAACTGCTTGCAGTGTCCCCTGATTCCCAAGCCGCAACATTTGCGACTCTTTCAGAAAAAAAACAATGGTTACAGGATAAATACCCAAAAATCAATCCATTTATCCAGAGAATAGGATTAGACTGGTCTTATTAATAGACTGCATTTATCATCCTGCAAGATGAGCTGTTTGGGCATCAGGATTCATTTCTTGCCGTCGTTCGATTTATTTCTTGCCGTCGTTCGATTCATTTCTTGCCGTCGTTCGATTCATTTCCTGCCGTCGTTCGATTCATTTCCTGCCGTCGTTCGATTTATTTCTTGCCGTCGTTCGATTGATAACCTGACGACGTTCGGTTGAACTCTTGCCCAGGATAACGCAGCACATTATAGAGTACGGCTGAAATGTGATTCGCGTTTAACCAGATTACAACTTGTACTACGGTGGTATAAATCGAAAACGATTGTTACCAAAAGAAATTCACCATACCCAGTGACATATCAGGTCTTGATAGAACAAATTCAATTGTTTAAATTTGCCGCGGTTGTTAAGTAATTATGATGTCTAACCCTTTAAACAAAATCAATGTTAGTGAAAATCCCCCTAAAAAACACCAGCGAAACAGCTGTTGTTGATGCGGAGGTGTACGACTTTCTTGTGGAGAACCCGTACCTGAAAAAAATCAAATTTGTTGAAAATCTCAGGAAACATTCCCGCGGATACGCATTCTTCCAAAAAAATTGGCCCTTAGGTGAGGGTGTCTACAAAAATGAGACGATTTACCTGCACAAATTAATTGCTGAGAAATTTGTAACCAAACCAGATGCCAATGAACGGCTTTTGGTGAACATCATCAACAGCAATCCACTCGATTGTCGAAAAGCCAATTTAGAATGGGCCAATCGATCAAAAGTGGTTCGCAATACCAATAAATCAGTGAACCGATACGGTTATCGGGGCGTAGTGAAAAGCGGTAAAAAATACAGGGCTGTTATATTCAAAAATAAAGAACGCTTCGATTTGGGCATTTTCGACACGCCCATTGAAGCAGCTCGGGCCTACAATGTGAAGTCGTTGGAGTTCTTCGGAAAAACCAACGGTCTCAACCAAATCCCGGAATAAAAGCAACTTGAAGCGCCGAAGGTCTCGGCTGCACCCCCTTTTCAAGACATTTCGTCAGGTTTTGTTTAAAAATTCCTGACGAAATGTCTTTTTTATTTGAGGGTATACCAATGGTCGGGGAATTGCTGTTCACAGCAAAAACGAAAAATGAACCAGGATACCTTAACCGCCAAGTCGCAAGAGGCCTTACAAAAGGCCATCGAACTGGCTCATCAAAATTCTCATCAGGCCATTGAAAATGTCCACGTCCTTCTTGGAATTGAGCAGGTCGACCAACACCTGTTTTCCTACATCATCAATACCTGTGAAAGTAAGCCCGGCCGACTCCTTGAAGCGCTCAAGGCTCAGTATAAGTCAATTCCGAAGGTAGAGCGGGCACAAGCCTATTGGCATGCCGAGGCGCAAAAAAGTCTCTCAAAAGCCGCTGAAATCTCCAAAAAAATGGGGGATGAATTTGTTGCCCTTGAACACCTCATATTGGCCATTTCTGCCGGTCGTGATGCTGCATCAAGCTTGTTAAAAGACGCTGGCTGCACCACTGATTGTTTAACTACTGCGGTCAAAAGCCTGCGCAAAGGCGCCCAGGTGAAGGACCCTCATGCCGAAAACACCTACAACGCGCTTGCAAAATACGCCCGCAATCTCAATCATCTCGCTGAATCGGGTAAACTAGACCCTGTAATTGGACGCGACGAAGAAATCAGGCGGGTCATTCAAATTTTAAGCCGTCGGACCAAAAACAACCCCATTTTGATCGGCGAACCGGGTGTGGGCAAAACAGCCATCGCAGAAGGCATAGCGTTTAGGATCATTAAGGGGGATGTGCCAGAAAATTTGAAGCACAAAGTTGTTTTTTCGCTCGATATGGGGGCACTCATTGCCGGTGCGAAATACAAAGGTGAATTCGAAGAGCGCTTGAAATCGGTTGTACGTGAGGTGACTGAAAGCGATGGCACCCTCATTTTGTTTATCGACGAAATTCACACGCTGGTGGGCGCTGGTAGTGGAGGTGAAGGCGCCATGGACGCGGCCAATATACTCAAACCTGCACTGGCTCGCGGAGAATTGCGTGCGATTGGCGCCACAACTTTATCGGAATACCAAAAATACTTCGAAAAAGATAAGGCACTGGAACGCCGGTTTCAGAAAGTTTTGGTCGAAGAACCCGATGCTGCAGACGCCATCAGCATCTTGCGCGGCCTAAAAGAGCGCTATGAAACCCACCACAAGGTCCTCATTCGTGATGAAGCCATTTTGGCTGCGGTCGAACTGAGCCAACGATACATCACCGATCGATTTTTACCCGATAAGGCCATTGACCTGATGGATGAATCCGCTGCCCGCCTTAGAATCGAAATCGATTCGGTACCTGAGGAATTGGATGAACTAGAACGGCGAATCATGCAGCTTGAAATCGAAAAACAGGCCATGTTGCGGGAAAATGATTCCGAAAAAGTCAAAATCATCGACTTGGATTTATCGAAACTCCGAGCGGATGCAGATCTTTTACGGGGGCGCTGGCGTTCGGAAAAGGCGCTCATGGAGAAAATTCAATCGTCAAAAGAAAGCATCGAACAATTAAAACTAGAGGCAGAACAGGCCGAACGAGCGGCCGATTATGGTCGGGTGGCTGAAATTCGTTATGGTCGACTCAAAGAAGCGGAAGTCCAACTGAATGAAATTCATCAACAAGCGAAAGCAGCGTCTTCGCGAGAGAAAATGCTGAAAGAAGAAGTGACCGCTGAGGATATAGCCGAGGTGGTGTCGAAATGGACGGGAATTCCTGTTCAAAAAATGCTGGAAGGCGAACGAATGAAGCTTTTGCGCATGGAAGAGGAGCTACACAAAAGAGTTATTGGTCAAGAGCAAGCCATCAGCGTGGTTTCGGACGCCGTACGCCGGTCGCGTTCTGGTCTGCACGATGAAAAACGCCCGGTAGGCAGCTTCCTCTTTCTGGGCTCCACAGGAGTAGGAAAAACAGAATTAGCGAAAGCGATTGCCGCCTTTTTATTCAACGATGAACAAGCCATGGTGCGCATCGACATGAGCGAATACCAGGAAAAACACAGTGTATCTCGACTCGTGGGCGCACCTCCGGGCTATGTAGGCTATGATGAAGGGGGGCAGCTCACTGAAGCCGTACGCACCCATCCCTATTCGGTGATCCTACTCGACGAGATCGAAAAGGCCCATCCCGACGTATTCAATCTTTTGCTGCAGGTACTCGACGAAGGTCGACTCACAGACAGCAAAGGCCGCACAGTGAATTTTCGAAATACCCTGATTGTGATGACATCCAACCTGGGTGCACCCATCATTCAATCGCGCCTGGAGGAAATGGACGATCGAAACAGAAAACAACTGATGGCGGAAATCGAAAGTGAATTGATGCAACTACTGCGCTCCAGCCTTCGTCCGGAGTTTTTAAACAGAATCGATGAAATCGTCGTTTTTGAGCCCCTCTCTAAAGAAGAGATCCAAAGGATTGTGAGCCTACACATCGATCAATTACGCAGGCAACTCCAAAGCAAGAACGTCAGCGTGGCCGCATCCGAAACAGCAGTTCGATTTTTAGCAGAAGCGGGTTATGACCCCCTTTTCGGAGCAAGGCCATTGAAGAGAATCATTCAAAAAGAAATACTAAACCGCTTGTCGCGCGCCCTCCTATCGGGCGAGATCAAATCGGATCAAGCCATTTGGATCGACTATTTTGACGAATCGGGCATCGTTTTCCGCAATTCGACGGAAGAATCGGTCGATTAATTGACGTACTTTTGCCCCCCGTGGACCCACAACAGGAAATCGCGCGGCGCAGGACCTTCGCCATCATTTCGCACCCCGATGCGGGGAAAACTACCCTCACAGAAAAGTTCCTCTTGTTCGGTGGTGCCATCCAGACCGCAGGCGCCGTAAAAAGCAACAAAATTCGTAAGTCAGCCACCTCTGACTTTATGGAAATTGAAAAGCAAAGGGGTATTTCTGTAGCCACTTCGGTCATGGGTTTTGATTATAAAGGCTATCGGGTCAATATTCTCGACACACCGGGTCATAAAGACTTCGCCGAGGATACCTACAGAACCTTAACTGCGGTCGACTCCGTGATTTTGGTCGTCGATATTGCCCGAGGAGTGGAAGAACAAACCGATAAACTAATGGCCGTTTGCCGAATGCGCCAAATTCCGGTCATGATTTTTGTGAATAAAATGGATCGCGACGGCAAAGACCCTTTCGATTTGCTGGATGAACTCGAGCAAAAACTGAAAATTCAGGTAACCCCGCTCAGCTGGCCCATTTCAGGAGGCGCTACTTTTAGAGGCGTATATAACCTCCACAGAAGTGAATTAAACCTATTTTCTCCCAATAAAACAGGTATTTCCGACGATGTACGTTCGTTTGAGTC
>VGGT01000075.1 GCA_016868485.1 Bacteroidota bacterium | reverse complement strand
TGGGTGTCCACGTCTCGAACGGGGAACCGATACACGGGCACGTGATGTGTCGCTGCAAGTGCCGGCTGCATTGCTCACAGCCAATCGAACGACATACACCCCTGATGCGGCGTAAGTATGGGAAACGATTCTCCCTGAGCCCGTGCTGCCATCACCAAAATCCCAACTGTATGTAGCAGTGGTATCCATATTGCGCGCCCTTAAAGAAACGGTCAATGTGGTGTCGGTGCGTGCATCGAAACGAGAAAAACAATGATTGACAGGTGGATTCACAACGGGTGAGAGCGGGATATTGACTACGCGACTTTCAGTATCTGAACAAGCAGGTAAAGAGCGGCTGACCACCAAGGTTACGGTGTACGTGCCTGCTGCAGCGTATTGGTGACTGGCCAACATGCTGCTGGAACCGTTCCCGTCGCCAAAATCCCATGAATAGGTGAGTGAATTGTCGCGCATGTGAGGCAATAGACGCACGCCCAATCCGGTGTCGGGGAGGGCTGCAAAATTGGCGTGGCAGGGGCGTGCAACAGGTGGATGCGGAGGATTTGGACCACCAGGGCCACCGGGTGAAGGGAAACGACAAGCTACAGTGAAGTTTCGCTGAAACTGGCCGCTGTTGGTGTACGTGACGCTGTTGCTGTAAATGTTGCCCGCGCAATCAACTGCACGTAGGTGAAATGTGCCTCCACCATTTCGGCCCCGAAGCGAGAGGTAATATTGTCCTGTGTGGCTTGAGGACACGGACATAAAAATAGGGGGCATCGCTGATGTATCAAGGGCGGCCACCATTACATAGCGCACGGGCAATCCGGCCGTATCCGTAACGATCCCAGAAATTTGAATGAGTGGTCCAGAACTTGGCCACATTTGGCCAAAAGACATACCCACCATCAAGGTAAATAGGGTCAATAAAGATAGTTTTTTCATAAGTATAAATTTAAGTTTCGGGGCATTGGACTGAAAGAAAAGCACAAGGTTTAAAGGTACATTATTTTGGCATTTATTTTTGTTTGACCTGTTTATTTTTATGAACCAAAGCACAGAATCCATCCAACGAACACCATCCATCCAACATTACTGGCAGCTAGCGCTACCGATAGGTGCATACCTCGACGCGCTCATGACTTTTGAACCCAAGGCCGATGACCCCTTTTTAGCCTATTACGACATCAACAAGCACCGTGTTAAAAGGCTGAGAAAAACCATCCAACCGGCGGAAATGAGCGCATTTGATTTTAAAAATACGCGTTATTGGCTGGTGATTAGTGAATTCTGGTGCGGTGATGCGGCACAAATCACCCCCGTAATTGAGTCGATCACGAATGCTTCGGAGGGTGCCCTCGAAACCCGTGTTGTTTTTCGCGATGAACACCCTGAACTGATCGATACTTTCCTCACCAACGGCAGCCGAAGCGTTCCTAAAATCATCCAATTGAACGATCAATTTGAGGTTTTGGGCAGTTGGGGGCCTCGGCCAAAAGCCGCTCAAGACTTGGTTATTCAACTCAAATCTAATCCCGAAACGGCTGGAAACTACAGTGAATGGCTGCATAAGTGGTATGCCGACGACCATCAAAAATCGATCCAGAAAGAGCTCTTCGCGTTTTTGGCCTCCTCCTTCTAATCGAAACGATTTCCTCCTTCTAATCGGAACGGCCTCCTCCTTCTAATCGTGCAGGTGACAATAGCCCGAAGAACTGCGCGTGCTGTTTCTGCAGCGATTACCTGATTTTGTGGTTCCCTTGCATTGGGCAACTTCCGCTCCCGCGCTTCGGCTGTTGTCTGAGTCATCCGCTGCGATTCGTGCGGGGGTCCAGTCCCAACAGCTCATACACACCTCATGTTCCAGTGATTTCTCGAGAAAATCGGGGAATGAATGAAAGAAATCGAGGCCCGTAAGTCGTTCAACGCTGTCGATGGTCACGACAAATGCCGTCAATGGCAGTTGAGAGGACGCATTGGGGAGCAAAAATCCAATGCCCTGTCTGTGCGTGCGGGCGGTGTCGACCACCACTTTATAATAGCGTTCAGGTACCGATACCCGATTCGGGCCAATAGATGGAAGATCGGGCGAAAGAACTGGGCCTGTTACCACCAGTAGACTGTCGTATAGTCCCGCCCAATCACGAAACAACTCCTCCAGTCTCTTCCATACACCACGGTTAAAGCCGGGTAGCTGTGGGCTCATGTTGCTGTAAAAGAAACTCTCGCTCATGGTGGCCACACTCCACGCCATGTCGGCCGCCGGCGCCAAATGCCCGCGGTCGTAGCCCGATCCTTGATAATCGGCCGTCGTGGCCGATCCGGTTCGAACTGAGGGATCTGGGCGAAAATCGTCGGCTCGGTCAACCACTTTAATCAATCGCGCACGCGACATCAAGTATGCGACCCAGCTCGCTTGCTCGTGTTCCTCTGCGTAACCTAAAGAAAATCCTTTGTGGTGAATCGCCTGAACATCGGCTTTGGGTGCTGGTTGGAACTGCGTATTCGTCGGCTGGCCAAGCGCATGCGGCCGGAACAGAAACAGACTTGAATAAACGGCACCGATCAGAAAAAGCGAAAACCGACTCACACTTTATAGGTTATCCAACGAATCAGCTCTCTAAAGGTGGGCTTTTTACCGTACATGAGCACGCCAACCCGGTATATACGCGCGGCAATCCATGTTGTTGCCAGAAAACCTACCACCATGAGCGCCATGGACAGCGCCAATTCCCAGGCCGGCACCCCAAAAGGCAGGCGAACAGCCATCAGAATCGGGGCCGTAAAGGGAATCATGCTGAACCAAAAAGACAGCGGTGATCCCGGGTTTTGAACCACCATCTGGGCCACAATAATGGCCAGAATAATGGGGATGGTGACGGGAAACATGAGCTGCTGGGTGTCCGACTCATTGTCGACCGCCGATCCAATCGCTGCAAACAGCGCGGCATACAGGAGGTAGCCACTAATGAAGTAGAACAGAAACAGCGACAAAAGAAAGGGAAGGTTGAGCGTACCCAAACCGGCCATGATACCTTCCACGCCCTCCTTAGGCACATCGGCTGTTGGGGCGCCGGCCAATAGCGTAGCCTGGGCTATTGCCACCAAACCCGCCGTGAGGGCTATCCAAACAACAAATTGTGCGAGTCCGACGGCAGCAATCCCGAGTATTTTACCCAACATGAGGTCGAAGGGGCGTACGCTGGCCACCAACACTTCCATAACCCGACTGGCTTTCTCTTCCACAACGCCGCGCACCACCATGCTGCCGTACAGAAAAATAAACAGATACATGATGAAGGCCGCCATAAATCCAACCAAGGTGGCTGCGGTGGTGCTGCTGTCTTCTTCCCCGTCGCCTGTTAGTCGAAGCGTTTGAAGGTCAACCTGGGTGCGCAGCGAATCCACAAATCCCGCATCGAGGCCCCTTTGCTTGAGTTTCAGCGCTTGTATTCGGTCTGAAATGGCGCGGGTAATCCGATCGCTCGTGGCCACTCCGGGCGGTTGATCGCTGTAATAACGGAATCCACTGGGTTTGGCTAGGTCGATGCGCTCATTTATCAACAGAAACCCCAGATCGTTCCCGCTTTTTAGGCTGTCGCGCCAACCCGCGGGCTCTTGCTCCAATTCGCGAAACACTACACCGCCCTCTGAAGTGAATGCCCCGGTGAATAATCCCGATGCGTCGTGCACCCAAATGGTCTGTGTGTCGCTGTCGAAGCGCGCGAGCAAAGCCGGGATCACAAACATCAATGAAAAGAGTATCGGCCCCAAAAGGGTCATCACAATAAACTGTCGGCTCCGAACGCGTACCATAAATTCGCGCTGGGCTACCCATCCTGCTTTGCTCATGGTTGTGCTTCTTTTACGGTTTTGATGAATATTTCGTGGAAGCCGGGGCGAATTTCCTCGACGGCATGCAAGGGCGTGGCTTGTGCGATGCAATGCGCGAGCAGGTCGTTGAGGGTGCCATCCGTGAGGCGAACCCTCGTTTCCTGAATAGTGGGTTCAGCAGCCGTAGAATCCTGGGTGGAAATGCTTGGGACGAACCGGGGCATTGCATCTGTTGCCTGTGTGGCGTTCGCTGGAGGTGGCAAGCGTTCGACCCCACGTTCAGGCAAGAAAAGGGGGCCTTCGTGTCGAATCAGGTAGGACCGGTCGCTGTATCGGGCCCTGATTTCGGCAGTTTCGCCACTCAAGACCACCTGGGCCCGGTTAATGAGGGCCACATCCTGGCACATCTCCTCCACGGTCTCCATTCTGTGTGTGCTAAAAAGCAGGGTAGCGCCCTCGCGTTGTAGGTTTAGGATTTCTTGTTTCAAAACCTCAGCATTTACCGGGTCAAATCCGCTGAAGGGTTCATCAAGGATGATCAGATCGGGGCGATGCAAGACCGTGCAAGCGAACTGTACCTTTTGTTGCATCCCCTTAGACAGCTCCTCTACCTTTTTTTCGGCCCAGGCCTGTATATCGAGTCGCGTAAACCAATGACGCACCTGCTGACGGGCGTCACGCGATGATAATCCACGCAACTGAGCCAGATACAATGCTTGTTCGCCTATTTTCATCTTTTTGTAGAGGCCCCGCTCTTCTGGCAAGTATCCCATACGGTGCGTATCGGCATACGAAAGCGGGCGCCCTTCGAGGAGTAGTTGCCCGCTATCGGGGCCTATGATCTGGTTGATGATGCGGATGAGGGTGGTTTTGCCGGCACCATTGGGGCCTAAAAGACCAAAAATGCGGCCCGGCCTCAGGCTGAGGCTCACCCCGTCGAGTGCGGTATGGTTGTGGTAGCGCTTAACCACCGACCGAACCTCCAAAAAAGGAGAAGCTGCTGTCATTTTAAGTAATTGAGGGTGATAACGAGTAGTGGTTTCAACAGAGTGGTCTCAACAGGGTGGATTCAGCGGGGTGGTTTCAACAGAGTGGTCTCAACAGGGTGGATTCAGCGGGGTAGTCTAAACAGGGTGCTCTAAACAAGGTGGTTTCAGCAAACGAACGAACGGGTGCAAAATTACCTCCTATTTCGCTTATTGTCATTATGCTCTTTTTAACATTACACAAAAAAGTAGAGCATGAAAACAACGGAGGCGACCAGCAGGGCACTGAGGTAACGAATCAAGGGTTCCACACCTCGGGCGGCCAAAGCTCGTTCCAAATAAACTGCAGAGAAAAAGGCCATCGGAGTAGACCAATTGGCGGCGTTTTGCGGTGTTGCATCAATCAACCAAACAACCATAAGGTGAGCCGTTAAAAAAACAGAGGTGATGCGTGATAGACTTGTCCGTTGCGCGGGTGTTAAGAGAATTCCTTCGGCGTCACTTTCTCCCATGACATTTTGTTTACTGACAACCCGCGACAGCCATAAAACCATCGCTGAGCATGTAAAACTCAATAGCACCCGGTGTAGAAAATTCAACCGGATGCCGAGCCAAGCCCTAAGCCACTCATCGTTGGTGGCCAAATTGGAATAGCCCCATTCTGCGAACCACCCTGCCAGGGGCCCTACAAGAATAGCAAAAAAGGCGCCCCACCAGGGGATGCCCCGCACCGCAACGGCGGCAAAAAACACGGCAATGATGCCCGGTGTGATGTAGGATCCATAGGCCGACACCCGCAAGAAGAAGTTACCACCCGCCGACGGATCGTAGGTTAAATAGGCCAGGGCAGCGGTCAGTAGCGAAACAAAGAGGATGCTGGCTCTTCCAAAGCGCACCAAGTGCCGGTCATCGGCCGATGGACGGATGTAGGGCCGATAGAGGTCGATGCTGAGCAGGGTGGTGGCCGAATTGAGCATGGAATCGAGTGTAGAAAATATGGATGCGGCTACGCCTGCGAACAAAATTCCCGTCCAACCAACCCCTTGAGGCACAACAGAATAAACCAGGTAAACAAATGCATCATCGGGTGGCGGACTTGTGTGCGGAAATCGTGCATCAAACAGATGCGCGGCGGCAATACCGGTGAGGATGCACGTGAATGGGATGCACAATTTGAGAAAGCCTGCGGTGAGCGCGCCTATTTGGGCATCGCGTAGGCTGCGGGCTGCGATGACCCTTTGCACCAAATATTGGTTGGTTACCCAGTAAAACGTGTGCAGCAGCATGAGCCCTGTAAAAACGCCGGTGAAAGGCAATGAATCGTGGTGAGCGGGGAGGTAGAGATGCATGCGCTGCTGGGGTATCGGTTGCACGGCATCAAGGTGCATCAAACCGGTTAAACCGCCAATTTCGGGTTGAGAAAGAGCAAAATAACACAATAAAAAGGCAACAAATAGGATAAAAACGCCCTGAACGGTATCGGTCACCACCACCGCTTTGAGTCCGCCGAAAAATGTATAACTGCAGGTGAGCGCCACCAGCAGCAGCAGGGCCCAGGGGTAGCTGATGTTGAGGGCGCTGCCTTGTGTGATGAGGGATATAGCCCGCGCGCCGATGTAGAATTGCCCCACGAGCTGCACCAAAATAAGGAGCAGCATAAATACGGCATAGAGCAGGCGCACGCGTTCACCGAATCGCTTTTCGAGGAACTGGGATAGGGTGAACACCTGAAGCCTGCGGTATATGGGCACGAAGACGAATACGAGCAGCAGGATGGGAAAAACCGCCAAAATCTCGTAGTGACTCTGGGCAAAGCCCACCGAATAGCCAATGCCGAGCATCCCGATGAGGTGCGTGGCGCTGATGTTTGTGCTGAACACCGATCCGCCTACCTGCCACCAACTGAGGGTGTGGCCCGCCATAAAATAATCGTCGGCCCCCTTTTGCCGCAAGCTAACCCAAATGCCCAGCGCAATTTGAAGGCCCACCAAGGCGAGGAGGAGAAAAATATCCCAAGTTCCAAAGCTAAGTGCGGGCATTTCGGTTTAGGGTTAGGTGTTTGCTCTATGGCTTCGTGAGGCCGGACGGTCTTAGGGCACATCACAGCCCAATGCATCGCGATACAAAATAAACCAATCCTGCAGGTCGAGGTGGACCCTGGCAGCGGTGGCGGCTGCTCGGATTCGTTCGGGCTGATTGGTACCCAAAACGGGAATGAAAGATGCCGGATGGGCCAACAGCCAGGCCAAGGCGAGCACGTCGAGTCCCAATCCGCGCTCTTCGGCCATCCGACGTAGGCCCTGTAGGGGCGCATCCGCGCGAAAAATTCGTCCCCCCGCTAAAGGGCTCCAGATCATCGGGGGGATGCTTCGCTCGTAGAGAAAATCGACCTGTCCGTCGGTTAATGGCTGTGGATGGAGGAGGTTCAACTCGATTTGGTTGGTGCGCAGCGGAATATGGAGCCGCGACTGCAGAAGGCTGAACTGGGCGGGCGTAAAGTTGGACACCCCAACATGGCGTACCTTGCCAGAGGACACCAAGTCGGTGAGTGTTGCGGCCAATTCGTCGGGGTTGAGCAGTGGACTCGGGCGATGCAGCAGGAGCACATCGATGTAGTCGGTATGCAGGCACTTGAGCGATCGATCTACAGAATACCGGAGATGCGCAGGGCTGTAGTCGTAGTGCTTCACCCGGGTTTCGGGCCGGCTCCTGCTCAACAACTGTATCCCGCATTTGGTTACAATCTTGATGGATGAGCGCAAGCGGGGGTCGTTTTTGAGCAGCGCGCCGAAAAGCGCCTCGTTGCGGTAGTCGTTATACAAATCCGCATGATCGAAGGTGTCGATGCCCACCTCCAAACAGCATTCTACCAACTCTTGTTGGGCGCGGGCCGTTTGTTCTTCACTCCACCGCCACACACCGTAGCTGATGTTGGATAGGCTCAAATCGGGGGAGATGGCTATTTGTTTCATGTTGATGCTGTTTTCGGGTTGTTCATTTTTCCTACGGTGATGCTTTTCCTACGATGGTGCTTTTCCTACGGTGATGCCATAATTTATACAGGCTGCGACCTATGACAGACGAAGGGGGGCGAAGGTAAGTGGTGTTTCGGGGGTTTCCGTGGGCAGGCGATTCTGCAAACGCGCCAATTTTTCATTGGGCAAGGCCGGCAAAACAAACCGAGCAAAGGCATCGCACTCATCGAGCAGAGGGTATCCCGAAAAAATAAACGCCCGAATGCCCATATCCATATATCGGTTGATTTTGTTGATGATTTGATCGGGGGTTCCAACCAATGCTGCGCCGCAACCCGAACGCG
>VGGT01000074.1 GCA_016868485.1 Bacteroidota bacterium | reverse complement strand
AAATCTTCTTACCGTCCCTAAGGAGTTTTTCCTTTTGGATGCGACTGCTCAGTCTTTGCGATTTAGGGAACGTATGGCCCATCACACAGCAAATTCAACCCAAGAAGGGCATTGAAAGACATAGGGCGACCGTAAAACATCGAGCGACCGTAAGAGATCGAGCGACCGTCAGAAATCGGGAGACTGTCAGAAATCGGGCGAAAGTTTACGCTTTGTGGCGCTTTTCGTCAGAAACCGTCAATTTGTGACGACCTTTGGCACGGCGACGAGCCAAGACAGCGCGACCGGTTGGGGTCTCCATCCGACTGCGGAACCCGTGTTTGTTTCTGCGCTTGCGTACAGAAGGTTGGAAAGTCCTTTTCATAACCGGAATTTTTAAGGAGTGCAAAGATAATGGAAAAAAATGAAAAAACCAATAGAAATCAGTAAAGTATGATTCACTACCGAATCGCACGCGATCGTGCAGAACCCGCGCACCTGAGGGTGGACATGGAAATCGGCCTCACCAACGAACAGGCTTCAACAGCGCTGACCGTTTACCTGCCTGAATGGCGACCGGGTCGCTACGAACTCGGGCACTTTTCGCGCAATCTGCGCGGTCTTCGATGCGCTACCCCAGAGGGAAAGGCCATCGACCTGGAAAGCACGGGTCGGTCATCCTGGAAAATCCACCCAAATGGCCACCAAAGGCTCCAACTAACCTATTTATACCGAGCCGACCAACTCGACGCTGGAGGATGCTATGTCGATGATCAACTCCTCTATGTGAACCCCGTTCACTGTTGCCTCTACACCGAGGAGCATCGCCATGAGCCATTGACCGTGGAGATAGAAGGCTCCAAAAAATATAAGGTGGCCTGCGGACTAACGCCTAAGGACGACAACCTTACCATCACGGCATCGAATTACGACGAGTGGGTCGACATGCCGCTCATGGTGTCGCCCCTCCTCACACACCGCTCATTTTTGCACCGCGATATGGAGGTGCATCTGTGGATGCGTACCCAAACCTACCCGGAGCTGCTGCCACGCTACATATGGGACCTGCGTCGCATCATGGACATCCAAGTCGAGATAATGGGGCCCCTGCCAGTCGACTCCTACCACTTCCTCCTATTGGCCCTTCCCTATGCCCATTACCACGGGGTAGAACACCGAAACAGCACCATGATGGTGCTCGGGCCCGAATCGGAAATCTTCAACAGTCTATACCCCGAATTGCTGGGGCTCAGTTCCCACGAGCTTTTTCACACCTGGAACATCAAATACATCAAGCCCAATGACCTGATGCACTACGACTACCAGCATGAAAATTATTCGCCACTGGGCTATGTTTATGAGGGATTTACGACCTATTATGGCGACCTGACACTGCTGCGCGGGAAGCTTTTCAGTTGGCACGAATATGCCCATGAGGTCGATGTTTACCTCAATCGACACCTGAACGGATACGCCCGCGACAATGCCAGCTTGCGCGATTCCAGCATCAACACCTGGGTTGATGGCTATGGCGGCGCCGCAGCACCCCACCGAAGCGTGAGCATCTACGCCGAAGGCATGCTCAGTGCGCTTTGCCTCGATCTGAACATCAGAAAAAAGAGCGGGAACCGATATTCGCTCGACGACCTCATGCGGCAGCTTCGCCAGCGGGCCGATCAAGGAAAGGGCTATGATGAGTCGGACCTGATCGATTTTCTGGAACAGGCTACCGGTCATCCATTCAAGGGTTTGTTCGAACAGCTCTACCACCGTCCAGCGACCCTTATTGAACCCCTCAACCAAGTGCTCGACTGGATTGGATGTGTCCTGCAGCCGGTCGAATCGGAAGATGCATGCGCCCGTTCCATTGGGTTGCGTCTACAGGGCGGAACCGGTGCCCAGCAGGTCATTGGGGTGGCCCCAAAGAGCGTCGCCGACTACTCAGGCATCCGTGTGGGCGATCGGGTAACAGACGTCAAGGAAAATCAAGGAGAATGGGTCGTGCGTTGGACAGACCGCATGCAAAGGAGCCAAATCAGCTACATGGAGGCCGATGCTACCTCATGGTTTGGCAGTTGCCGGCTTCTGAGGCTCCCCACTACCCACCAAGAGCAGGACAACAACTACCGACTCTGGGCGGGATCCACCCTCTTTTAGCCGTTCATCGACTGCAGGAATTCCTCATTGGTGAAGGTACCCCGCATATTCTGCAACATCAACTCCATCGACTCTTGAGGGGTCATATCGGCCAGATGGTTGCGCAGCACGTACATTCGGCGCAGGGTGTCCTTATCGAGCAATAAATCTTCGCGTCGCGTGCTGGAGGCCACCACATCGATGGCCGGGTAGATGCGTTTGTTCGACAACCGCCGGTCGAGTTGTAGCTCCATATTGCCGGTTCCTTTGAACTCCTCGAAAATCACCTCGTCCATTCGTGAGCCGGTTTCAATCAAAGCCGTGGCTAAAATGGTGAGTGAACCTCCCTTTTCAATTTTGCGGGCCGCACCGAAGAACCGCTTGGGTTTTTGCAGTGCATTGGCATCAACACCCCCCGAAAGGATTTTGCCCGATGCCGGCTGCACGGTATTGTAGGCGCGGGCCAAACGGGTAATGGAATCGAGGAGGATGACCACATCGTGTCCGCATTCGACCAATCTCTTGGCTTTTTCCAACACAATGTTGGCCACTTTCACATGGCGATCGGCTGGCTCATCGAAGGTCGACGCCACCACCTCTGCTTTCACCGAACGCGCCATGTCGGTAACCTCCTCCGGGCGCTCGTCGATCAGCAGAATGATGAGGTATACTTCGGGATGGTTGAATGCAATGGCATTCGCTACATCCTTCAACAAGAAAGTCTTTCCCGTTTTGGGCTGTGCCACAATCAGTCCCCTTTGCCCTTTTCCTATGGGCGTGAACAGGTCCATGATGCGCATCGACATATTTTCTGGGCGGTGACTCAGTCTGAGCCGCTCGTTGGGAAACAAGGGGGTGAGGAAATCGAATGGGATGCGGTCGCGGATTTCCTGCGGTGTCATGCCGTTTATGAGTTCTACCTTGGTGAGGGCATAGTATTTCTCTCCTTCGCGGGGCGGACGAATGAAGGCCTTGATGGTATCGCCCGTTTTGAGACTCAAGGTCTTGACTTGCTGCTGGGTCACAAACACATCATCGGGCGAAGCCAGGTAGTGGTAGTCGGCTGAACGCAAAAAACCATAGCCTTCGGGCACCACTTCCAGCACCCCCTCGGTAGATACCACCTGGTCGAATGCATAGTAGGGCTTCTGTGGACGCTCCGCCTGGGGCTGGCGCTCATGGGTTGATGGGCGGTCGCCGTGGGCGGGACGTTCGCCGTGGGGCTGGCGCTCATGGGTTGATGGGCGGTCGCCGTGGGCGGGACGTTCGCCGTGGGCGGGGCGTTCGCCGTGGGGCTGGCGCTCATGGGATGATGGGCGATCGCCCCGAGATTGACGATCAGTATTGGTTTGACGATCTGAACGTGGGCCACGGTCGGCCGAACTTTGTCGATCCCAACGCCCGTTGGCTTCGCGCGGCTCGCGTCCACCTTCACGCGGCTCGCGGTTTCTTCCGGGATATGGATTCTTTTCACCCCTGGCCCGTTCAAACTCCGATTTTGCGGCCCTTCCATCTGAAGAACTACCCTCCGCCGCTGAAACATCCACAGCATCAGGCGACCTTTGAGCATGGGCAGAATTGCCCGAACCAACAGCATCCATGGAATCAGATACAGCGAATCCGGCGGTTGAAAGGGAGTCGCCCAAAGTCATTGGTTGTTCGGGCTCATCATTCATTGCAACCGGCAATTCAGGTTCCTCAAAATAGGCGATTTCCGCCTCCGGACTATCACCCGATGAAGAGCGTGTCGAAGGGGATGTTCGAAACGCCAACTTGTCGGATCCCTGATCCCCTGCAAACTTCGGCTTACGACCGCGTTTCTTTGGTTCAGCCGCGCCAGCAGCGGTCGAAACCGCAACAGGCAAAGAGGGTTCGACAGAAGATTCGACAGAATCGACAGAAGATTCGACAGATTCAACAGAAGATTCGACAGATTCAACAGACGCAACGGAAGAATCATCCGTGCGATTCAGGCGTGGACGACCACGCTTTTTTTCTGACTGCATAAAAACAGATAAAGGAAATATGTTAGGGAGGGTTCTAACCACTCGTCCAACGCCACCAAACGATGCAAATATAGCGAAAATTAACGAACAGCCACGTCAGGTCATTCGAAAAATGCTGTAAAAACATTAAACTTACTAATTTTGACACCAGAACTTCGACACCGAACCATGACTACAGCGTTTCACAGAATGGCAACAAAGGCTAAAAAAATCCAAACGACTGGGTTGATTATTGCGTGGATTATATTTCAGCTACCCCGCTTGTGCCTGTCGCAAAACAACAGTTCAGCCGTACAGCGTGCATCAAAAGTCAAACAAACCATTGAATTTGCCCGCAGCCTATACGACTCCAAACCCGATAGTACGGTCGCGTTGATGGTGCAACTCCTGGATGCCACCACGAACACCAACAACCCTGAACATCGCGCCCTCGAGGCCGAAATGCGCAAAACACTCAGTACGGCGCTGAACCTGGTGGGCCAATCCGCACGCGCCCTGAAAGAAGGAAAAAAGGCCGTTAAATTGTATACCGAACATGCAGACACCATTGGCATGGGGGTGGCCCACGCCAACCTGGGCATGATCTATTTCGGGCTGGCCCTCTACACCGAAGCGGCCAATGAATACGGCAACGCCCTTTTTTACTTGAAAAACAGAGGAAAAGACGCGGCTATGGCTGGTGTCAACAACAACTTAGGCAACCTATTGATGGTGCAAAACCGATACGACGAGGCGCGGGCCCAATACGAAAGCGCACTCAGTACCTACCGCCAACTCAACATACCGAGTGGGGTGAGCTATACCATCAATAACATTGGAGTCATCCACGAAAAACAGAAGAAATATGCAGCCGCGCTCGACTGCTACCTGCGGGCGTTGACCATCGACGAACAGGAAAACGATCTGTGGGGCCAAGTAAACGGCAACCTGAATCTGGGTGATGTTTTTGCCCTCACAGGCCGACAGCAGCAAGCAGAGGAGCGATACCACAAAGGGCTATCCCTGGCCGAAAAGATCTCTGACATACCCGGTGTCATCCGGGCTCTTTTGGCAATGGGAGAACGCGACTTCAATAACAAACAATACACCAGGGCCCTAAATCACGCCCAACGAGCACTAGAATTGGCTGAGAAGACTGAGGCTAAACAAAATATCGACAACCTCTTGACGCTGCTCACCGACATTTGCACAAACATGGGCCGGCCTCAAGAAGCCCTGGCCTACCAAAAGAAGCAACTGTCGATCATCAAGGAAGCCCATTTAGAGGAAAAAAAATTAGCGGAACAAAACACCAGAGAGCAAACAGAAGTACGCCTCATCGATGCGCTCGATCACAATAAAGAACTCAAAGAAGACCTCCGCATTCAAAAGAAGTCTTTTAAGCATGCTTTACGGGTAAATATTGGGCTCGGCGTCGGGCTCCTGTTGTTGCTTATTCTATTGGGACGCTATGCCCGAAAGCACCAAAAACAGCAACAAACTCAGCTGAGTGAACGCCACCGAAGGGAACAAGATCAAGAAGCGCGGCAACGACAAAAATTGCACGACACCCAAGAAGAAATATTCCTGGAGCAAAAAATGCAGGCGCAGAACATCAGCCTCTTTTTGAAGGAAGTGAGTCAACAACTCGGTGCGCTTCAGGATGTCGACAGCCCATTGAAGGAGGCGATCGATCAAAACCAAGGCAAAAGGCCGTATAAACGCATTGAACAGTTGCAGGCGCACATCGACGACCTCATGCTGCTTCTCAACATTCAACACCATCCACGCGAATTCCCGCCCACCCAAAACGGCGTAGAGGCACTCATCACCCAGTCGTTGGAAGGGATCAAAGTCGATTTCCAGCTCACAACCCGACGGAATGGACTGCTGCTGCGCACCCATCCCGCCCTCTTTTACCTGATGTTTCGCAATCTGGTTGATTGGATGGAAGCCCCCTACAGGCAGAACAACCGTCCGCTGCAAGCCCTGCAAGTTGACATACTCGAACCCAAACAAGGCCAGCTGCCCATCCAATTGCGGTGGGCCGATTACGCGCCCGAATTGCTCGATTCGGCCCATCAATCGGTGTTGCAGTTGAGTAATAGACGCTTCGACTGGCCCATGAGCATCGAAGGGCGGGCAACCCTCGGGGGCTTGGCCATTGTGCACCAGAGCCTGCAGCAGCTGGGCGGACAAGCCAGCATGGACATGCCCAAACCGGTGCCCGGACTGTCTCTACAAGTTTTGGTGCCCCTGCAAGACTGAACCGCTTATTTTTGCGGGCAAAATCTCCCCTGTCCTATGCTCGAAATTAATCAGATTAGAACCCAAACGGAGGCCGTCGTTGCCGGTCTCGAACGCAAGTATATGGCCGACGCCGCCACCCGCATCAACCAAATTTTGGAGGCTGATGAGCAAAAAAGAGCGCTTCAATCCCAAAGCGACCAGCTCAAATCGAAGGTAAACGGCTTGTCGCGCGAGATCGGTGAAGACATGAAATCGGGACGGACCGCTGAGGCACAAGCCAAAAAGGAAGAAGTGGCCCGTTTGAAAAGCGAGGACAGTGGATGTTCGGACCGATTGGATCAACTCGAACAGGCGCTTCACCAAATGCTGGTTCAACTACCCAACCTACCCCATGATTTGGTGCCCCCGGGGCGCACACCCGACGACAACCTCGAAGTGCACCGCTGGGGCAGCATTTCGCCAGGCGGTGAAGGGGTTTTGCCGCATTGGGAACTCACCAAAACCCACGGACTCATCGATTTTGAGGAAGGCGTGAAGGTAACCGGCGCGGGATTTCCGGTCTACAAAGGCGCGGGTGCCCGGCTCCAAAGGGCGCTCATCAACTTCTTTCTCGACCGAAACACCGCGGCAGGCTACCTCGAAATTCAACCCCCCATATTGGTGAATGAAGCATCGGGATTCGGGACCGGACAATTGCCCGACAAGGAGGGACAGATGTACTTCGTTGGGGAAGATAAACTGTATTTAGCGCCGACCGCGGAGGTTCCGGTAACCAACCTATACCGAGATACCCTTTGGAAATCATCGGATCTGCCGATTAAAAACACAGCATACACACCTTGTTTTCGTCGTGAGGCGGGCTCATATGGCAAGGATGTGCGCGGTCTCAACCGCCTGCACCAGTTCGATAAGGTGGAAATCGTGCAGATCACCCTCCCCGAACAAAGCGAGCAGGCCCTCAACGAGATGTGCCGGCATGTAGGGTCGCTCATTGAAGCCCTCGAGCTCCCGCACCGCATGATCCGCTTGTGTGGTGGCGACATGAGCTTCGCCTCAGCCCTAACCTACGATTTCGAGGTATGGAGCCGCGGGCAAGACCGATGGCTGGAGGTAAGCTCGGTGAGTAACTTCAGAACCTTCCAAACCAACCGCTTGAAGGTGCGCTACCGCGACGAAGACGGCAAAAACCAGCTGGCCCATTCGCTCAATGGCTCGGCCTTGGCCCTCCCCCGGATTGTGGCGGCCCTCTTGGAGCACCACCAAACGGGCAACTCCATCCGGATACCGGCAGCGCTCGTGCCGTACACCGGATTCGATTCGATCGGTGGGCAGTAGGAACGAAGCGTAGAAATCGTGTGTGCCCCTAAACGGGCATCACTTTTTAACGGTTGATTTTTTTTGGGCCAGGCCCTGATCGCGAAATTCACGCAAAAGGCTGCGCACCATCGACCAGCGCATGTGGTTGAGTGAATACTGCGGCAGGGGTTTCGTGGGATGCACCTCCACCAATCCGCTTTCAACCAAAATTTTGAGGTGGTGGTAGACCAAGGCTCGGGAATAGCCTGTTTGGTCGACCATCTCCTGCCGCGTAGACATACCGTGCCTGATGATGTTGTTGAGCAGGCTACGCCGCGTGGGTAGGCTTAGCGCATCCAAAAGGGCGGACGCCACGAGCGCCTTATCGAAGTCCAAACGCATATATAGAACAAAAATCGAGCCTACAATATTAGCACAAAGCACATGATGTTGGTGGGGAAAGGCCGTATTTTTGACGCTTAAAAA
>VGGT01000073.1 GCA_016868485.1 Bacteroidota bacterium | reverse complement strand
GTTCAAATTTATGGCGGCATGGGGTATTCGGCCGATGCACCTATGGAGGCGGCCTACCGCGACGCCCGAATCAGTCGGATCTATGAGGGCACAAACGAAATTAATCGCATGCTGATCGTGGATATGCTGATGCGAAAGGCCTTGAAGGGCGAGTTGAATTTGTTTGGTGCCGCCAAAAAGGTGGCATCCGAACTCATGGAGATACCCGATTTTGGGGCTATGGCACCTGAAGGGTATTTGGAAGCGGAAATGCTGGTCTTAGATAAACTCAAAAAGGCGGTACTCATGGTGCTTGGTGCGGCTGCTCAGAAGTACCAGACCAAATTGGCTGATGAACAAGAGATCTTAATGCACCTGGCCGATATGGTCATAGAGGTCTATGTATTGGAGTCGACCTTGTTGCGTACCCTTAAATTGAAGGAGCGTTTAGGTGTGGAAGCCTGTGTGGACCGGCACGCTATGGCCGTTTGTCTGCTGCATCGTGCAGCAGATTTATGCAACCGACACGGTCGAGAAGCCATTTTTGCAATTGGGGAGGGCGATGAGCAACGCATGATGTTGCTGGGCCTCAAACGCTTTACACGAGTAGATCCGGTAGATTTACGGTCACTTCGGCGTCAGGTAGCCCAAAACGTATTGTCGAACAATAAATATCCTTATGCCTCTTAGTGTACGCGCTACCGCCTAGGTATTTGGCCGTATGCGGGATGTAACGCTGAATTGGTGGGTGGTTCCGGATAAGGTATGGGCGGCACGGCTGTAGTCGAGACGGAATCGTTTGGTATGCAGGGCAAATCCCCAGGCAAAACCACTGCTTCCAGACCGTGTAGGTAGCGTTAGTTCTTTGCGCCTTTGGTGGTTGTAGGATAGCTGAAATTGCAGGTTTTTGGAAAGGAGCAATTCGCTTTGAAGTACGATATGACGAAAAGCCTCATCGATCCATGGTGTCCCTTTTTGAGGAGTTTCAGATTCCTCGGTAAACAAAAACTGTGGGTTGTACCAGGTGTCGGAGGGGTCGGTATACCTAAGCCGCCAATTGTGCAGTTGATGCAAAACGACGCCCCATCTTAAAGGCATGTGTTCCAATCGATTAGAATAGCTGAATTGAACGTCTAATGGAAGTCTGCCATTGATTGAGCCTGGGGAATACGACCACAGCGTGGTACCAAAATTCCTGAATTGAACAGCACATTGACTGCGGCCAGAAGTGTCCTGCCACGAAGCGCCCATATCGAGGGCTATGCCACTCGAGGAATAGCTATCAAGAAATGACCCGATGAATTTGGCAGAAACGCCTGCAGTGAACTGTTTGGCAAACCGAGTTCCCCATCCACTCTGAAAAACCACTTCATTGGCACTGAATTGACCGATGGAATTACCTGCAGGATCGGTTCGCTCGAGTGAGCCATAGTTGATAAATCCGGCCGAATACAAGAATTTTCCTTTGGTTTTGGGCGATTCGCGAAGGGTTACCGCCTGTCCGGCTCTGATGTCTGCCACGTAGTTCACTACACTTAAACCGAGTAGTTCGGTGGGTGCATCGGCTATGAGGGCCGGATGCCAGGCTGATAGGTGTATTTCGCCCAAACTGACCGCAGGGGCAACACCGCCCAAGGCATTGAGCCGGGCGCTTGTGGGTAGGTTCAGAAAGGTGAATACGGTTGGTCGGTTGGGTTGCCCGTTGGCCTTTGGAATCATTGGGGTAGATACTAAAGTCCCGATCAGTGCGGCGATGAAGGAGCGCATGACCCAGGAGCATAGGTAGTTCTTGTTCGATTTGCTCATTTTATGGCGCTTGTACGGGAATTGGATCGAGACTAAGCGTATTTGAGAAATTGCCTTTCCGATCCCTTAAACGAAGGCTTATTCGAGCCGTGTCCGTGGGTAGTCCGGGTCGACGATAGGTGGGCACTACTTTGATCTCGATTTCCCCGTAAATCTGCTTTTTTTGTCCGGGTGGTGTCACATCCGGTAGTGCATAAGGATAAACTACCGGGGGGAAGACAGGAGCACCTTGTCGGGTATCGGTAATGGTGAAGTCCGTATCGCCAACCGCCTTGCCTAAGTCTCCATCCCCATCTTCGTAATGAACTTTTAGGTAAAGTGTATCAACCCCCTCTCTTAACTGGCTCGGGTAGACTTCAAGCAAGCGAATGTAGGGCACCTCATCAAAATTCTTTGCCGGGTCGCAGGCTTGAAAAGACAGCATCATGCCCATAGACCACAGGAGTTTGCTCAAAATCTTGGAGCATGGGAATGAAAATTTTGCGAAGATGCCTAAATCGTTGGCCATAAGCACAAAACTACAACGGAGGTGGTATTATTGCGCATGCCCGAAACAAAAACAGGTACAGCACAGATTCCGACCGACGCTTTGGCATGCATCAGGCGATTAGACCAACTGATCCAAAACTACGAAGCGCCAACGTCGATCGATATTCTAGAACTTTTTCGGTTTCAGGCGCAATTCAATCCCGTTTATTCGGCGTATTTAAGCGCTTTGGGGCGCAACCCGCAAGAAGTTTTAACAGTGGATGAAATTCCCTGTCTCCCCGTTACTTTGTTTAGAAACCACCGGGTGAAGAGCTGGCCCTATAAAAGTGCAGCAGTTTGGAGCAGCAGCGCAACCACTACGCAGATCCCAAGTAGGCATTATGTGCCCTCTTTATCGCGATTTCACCGCGCTAGTCGACGCATTTTTGAATTTCACTATGGACCTTGTACCGATTGGATTTTTATCGCGCTCCTGCCTTCCTACCTCGAAAGACGCAATTCAGGCTTGGTTACCATGGTGGATGGGTTGATGTCTGCCAGTGGTCATCCCTTAAACGGCTATTTTATGTATGATCATCTTTCTTTGGCAGAGCGATACAGGAATGCATGCAACAGCGACCGAAAGGTCATGTTGATTGGTGTGGGCTTTGCCTTATTGGATCTCGCAGCCCTGAATTGTATGGCCATGCGGCCGCAAGATGTGGTGATGGAAACCGGTGGGATGAAAGGTCGCGGTCCAGAATGGGTACGGGAGGCGCTTCATGACCGATTGTGTACTGGATTTAAAACGGATTGCATCCATACAGAATATGGGATGACGGAATTGAGTTCATCGAGCTATGCGACAGGTTATGGGCGGTTGACCCCCCCGCCATGGTTGATGATACGCATCCAAGACCTACACGATCCGTTGCAGCGGCTAGATAAAGGCAAAACCGGAACAATAGATATAATAGACTTCGCTAATGTGCACAGCTGCAGTTTTATCAAAACAGATGACCTCGGCTGGACCGAATTGAATGGCGATTTTTATGTCATGGGGCGACGCGATGAGAGCGAATGGCGTGGCTGTAACCTGCTCTATCAGCCTAATTAAGGCTATTAAACAGCTTTCTTTGGCTCGATCGTGACCGCTCGAGTTCATATAAGCCCAATTTGGTCATCTTGTTCACCTTGGCTATTTTTGAGCGAATTAAATACATCTATGAAAAATATTATGATGCTCTCCTTGGCAGCAATATTTGTTTTGTCGGGATGCAAAACCACCCCCCCTGCCGAGCCCTTGCCGGCACCTTCACTGGAGAAAACGATCATGTATGAAATTTATGTTCGTAATTTTTCGCCAGAAGGCACTTTTAATGGAATCGTGCCGAAACTCGACTCGCTAAAGGCTATGGGGGTTAATACAGTTTGGTTGATGCCCATTCATCCGGTAGGAAAAATACGACGGAAAGGTACTTTTGGTTCCCCCTATTCCATTCAGGATTACGACAAAGTGAACCCTGAATTTGGAACGGAGCAGGATTTTAAAGCGTTGGTTGAGGCTTGTCATGCCCGGGGCATGTATTTAATCATCGATCTGGTGATTAACCACACAGCTTGGGATCACCCATGGATTAAGGAGCATCCGGAGTGGTATACGCGTGATGCGGGCGACACCATCATTCCGCCGGTGCCCGATTGGTCGGACGTGGCGGACCTCAATTTTGCTGAGCCAGCCCTTCAGGATGAATTGATCAGAATGATGAAGTTCTGGATCGAGGAATACAACATAGACGGATACCGATGCGATGTGGCGATGATGGTGCCCGATACTTTTTGGCGCAGAAGCATTGCTGAGATCAGAAAGATTAAGCCTTTGATTATGCTTGCTGAAGCCTCGGGGAAAGAATTTCACGAAGCGGGTTTCGATTTTTCTTACGGCTGGGAGTTATACAAAACGATTAAAGATGTTTGTAAACTGGATTCCTCTGCCGTTTTGTTTTCACAAACCGCTTTAGCGGAGGGCGCCAAGGCGGTCAACAACGGCCGAATACTACGGTTCGTAACCAACCACGACCAAACGTCTTGGGACGATGTCCCCTTGAATTTGTTTGGTGGTGTCGAGGGTTCTTTGACGGCGTTCACAGCCAGCTGTTTACTTCCATCCGTACCCTTGTTGTATAACGGACAAGAAGTGGCCCATCCCACGAAAATGAATTTGTTTGAACACAGTCCGATCGATTGGACCGCAAATCGGAGCGTAACCGCTGAATATTCAAAAATTCTGGGATTATTGCGCAATCATGCAGTTCTTCAAGATACCGTTTTGCGATTTTGGTTATCCGATCACCATGACGCGGTGGGTTATTCGAGAGGACAAGGCGGCGATGCCGTTCATGTTTTGGTGAATTTCCGAAATCGGCCTGTGGAGATCGACCTTCCTGCGGAATTTTCTACCAGCAAATGGAAGTTGTTGCTGGGCACGACGCCTTCAGCCTCAGCTGATCCGGCTGATGCACCCACCCGAGTGACTTTGCCTCCCTACGCCCGTTGTGTATTTCAAATGGGTTCATGAGGCAGTGGAGACAGGGTTTTCAACCTTTGGGTAGTGCCAAACAGATTGAGATTCAAAAACATCTTGTAAAGCTGACCACCGATTGGGCTGAGTTGATCGTTGACATTCAAGGGCCAGATCTACTTCGTTTGCGTGCAGGTGATCGGGGTGTTGAATGGTTGGATGGGGCTGATTATGCCCTAAGCGACGATTTTGTTTCCCCTATGCCTGATGGGAATTGGGTTCAGAACGATGAATTGGTGGCCTATACTTCGTCAACTTTTTGCGTGGAGGTTCATCTCAATCCCATTTCAATCAAGTTGTTCAATACATCGGGCACCTTATTGTCGAGCGATGCCGACGATTTAGGGATCGGGAAAATGGGCGATCAATGGTACTATTACCGCAATCTCCCAAAGGATGAACTGAACATAGGTTTAGGAGAAAAAACCGGATACACCCTGCGCAGGGGGCAGCGCTTGGTACATTGGAACACCGATGCGTTTATGTATGGAACCGATGCCGATCCGCTGTATGTGTCGACTCCTTTCTTTATGGGTAAGTTGGCGGGTGGAACCTATGGTCTTTTCTTGAACTCCTATGCACGCTCTGTTTTTGATTTTGGTGCTGGGGATGCACGCCACAGTTGCATACAAAATGATCGAGGGGGTTTGGATTTGTTCTTCATGGTGGGTGATTCGCCAATTGATGTCCTGCAGTCATACACTCGGTTGACTGGTCTTCCACCGCTCCCTCCACGTTGGAGTCTGGGATACCAACAGTGCCGCTACAGTTATTATCCCGATCGAGAGGCATTGTCTGTGGCATCCACCTTCCGCGATAAGAAGATCCCATGTGATGTATTGTATCTCGATATACACTATATGGATCAATACAAGGTTTTTACTTGGAGTGCCCGTGATTTTCCAGACCCTCGAGGATTTGTGGATCAATTGCGCGGCATGAACTTTCGTACCGTAGTGATTCTTGACCCCGGTGTAAAAGTTGATTCGAATTACCCCGTTTATCAAAGAGGACTCGAGAAGGACGTATTCGTGTGTTATCCCAATGGGCACGCCTACTCGGGCGACGTCTGGCCGGGCACCTGTCATTTTCCGGATTTCACCCATGCCGAAACCCGCACTTGGTGGGGAACGGAGATTCAATCGCTGACGTCTATCGGTATTTCGGGCTATTGGAATGACATGAACGAGCCGGCCACTTGGGGCAAGCATCTTCCCGATGCATTGGTTTTTCAATTGGAAGGGCAACAAGGTTCGCACCGCGACGCGCACAATGTTTATGGCATGCAAATGGCCCGAGCGACCGCAGAAGGTGTGCGCAAGGCGATGCCCAATGAACGGGCTTTTATCCTTACCCGAGCGGGATTTAGTGGTATTCAACGCTACGCTGCGGTGTGGACGGGCGATAACACGGCGAGTGAAGAGCACATGCTCATGGGTGTACGCCTATTAAATTCTATGGGACTTGCGGGCATGTCTTTTTGTGGGATGGATATTGGGGGCTTTGTGGGTGAAGCCGCTCCGGATTTGTTTATCCGTTGGATGCAAATCGGATCTTTTTCACCGCTGTTTCGGGGACACAGCATGATCAATAGCCGCGACAGCGAGCCTTGGTCTTATGGCGAAAAGGCGGAGGAAATCAGCAGGAATTTTATTCGTTTGCGCTACAAGCTCCTGCCGTATTGGTATAGCCTGTTTGAGGAGGCATCACGCACAGGAATCCCGGTATTGCGAAGTCTTGTGCTGTCGTATCCCCATGACCTTAGGGTTTATGAGTCGGAATGGGCCCATCAGTTTATGGTAGGTCCTCACTTGTTGGTGGCCGCATTGGGTTGTGCACATCCCTATCAAAAAGTATATCTGCCGGAAGGACAGTGGTTGCATCTTTTTGATGGCAGTGTTTGGCAGGGTTCTGCAGAGCATATTGCGGAAACACCCATCGATATTTTACCGGTTTGGGTACGTGCTGGGGCGGTTTTATCCATGCACCCGGCCGGGGAACATACGGAGGATTTACCCGAAAAGGTTCTGTTATTGCATGTTTTTGGGCGAAGCTCGGAATGCTGCAGTACGCATTGGTATACCGATGATGGCTGCACGTTCGAACACGAAACGGGTGCTGTGAAACACCGAACGATCCAGCACGATGGGATTCATCGCTGTATTATTCTATCTCAATCCGTTGGTACTTTTTTACAACCATACACCCATATAAGGGTTTATTTCCACGCCATTGTTGATGCCCAACCGATGGTGCATTCTGATTCTGCTGTTCAGCTTGGTTCAGAGACCATTCGATTTGTCGATCCCTTGAGGTCGTATGACCCTTTTAGTCAGCCCGATCCTCCATTTCCATGGCAGCATGGGGAGGTGCCTTATGTCGAAGTTCCTTGGACGGATGATGCCATTGAATTTCGATATTGATATGCATTTTATTTGCTTTATTCGTGCCGTACATCATTCACTTTTTTTTCAGCTAATCAGCCTATAATCCCCTTCACTTATGCAAAAACCCAAACTTAGTTTTTGGAACATTTGGAATATGAGCTTTGGCTTTCTCGGTGTTCAGATCGGATTTAGTTTACAAGGTGCCAACACCAGTGGCATATTTTCTGCATTGGGCGCCGATCCCCATCAATTGCCCTTGTTTTGGTTGGGTGCGCCCTTGGCGGGCTTGGTGGTGCAACCCATTATCGGCCTAAGCAGCGATAACACCTGGACGCGATTGAAGGTCGGACAAGGATTAGCCATAATGCTCGTAGGCCGTAGGATTCCATTTATTTTGCTCGGTGCGGTCATATCGATGATTGCGATGTTTTTGATGCCCAATGCCGAACAGGTAGCTTATTGGATGTCACCACTCCTCTTTGGCGCCTTTATGTTGCTTTTGATGGACACCTCTTTCAATATCACGATGCAGCCATTCCGTTCACTGGTGAGCGATATGTTGCCTGATGAACAAAAAAATTTAGGTTACAGCATACAGAGTTTTCTGATCAATTTGGGAGCCATTGTTGGTTTTCTCCTGCCCTTCGTTTTGACTTGGATGGGTGTTTCCAATGCACCAAAGGATGGGGCTAAAGTGGCCGATTCTGTCATTTGGTCGTATTATTTCGGAGGAGGTGTGTTGTTACTGGCCGTTCTGTGGACTGCTTTTCGTACGCGTGAATATCCGCCTGACGAGTTTGCCCGCTACAATAATCAGGGAAATGAGGCACCTTCAGAAGCCCGCCCATCATTCGGCAGCCTATTGTCGGGTATGCCAAAAGCGATGCTTCAATTGGGTTTCACCCAATTTTTCTCTTGGTTTGCCTTGTTCATGATGTGGGTATA
>VGGT01000072.1 GCA_016868485.1 Bacteroidota bacterium | reverse complement strand
CAGGTCTCCGGGCTTTGAGACGGACTCACGGTAGTGATCCAAAAGGCCACAGCTGCACCCAACACAAACAAACCCACCATTCCAGGTCCAAAACGTTCGATCTGTTTACCAACCGACCAAATAGAGGCCAAAACCAGTCCAAAAAAGAAAGACCACAACAAAATGGGGTGGTGCTCCATCAGGTACAAAACCAATTTGGAGAGGCTCAACAGACTCAAGGCAATCCCCGACCCCAATACCAATACAAAGGCCAGGTTCATATGGGCCCATAAATCAGCGAAACGACCCTTCAGCAGCAACTGCAAGGCCGTCAAATTCGCCGAACGTATGCTGTTCAATAACTCATCATAAATACCCGTGATGAATGCTATGGTGCCACCCGATACGCCCGGTACCACATCGGCAGCACCCATGGCCATGCCTTTTAAAAACAGGATCAGTCGATCCATCAGCGCAGTTGGGGCACTCATTTGGGCAAGAAATGATGGAAAGTGTCGCTTCGAAGGCCCAAACGAAGGGTCTCGAGCGGAATGACATCATTCGATGCGATGTTGCCCAAATTCACATCGCAACCAATTAATTTGATGAACCAAGTTTGTTGCGCCTTTTGCGGTGCCTCCCACAATATTTTCTCAGCGGGGATTTGGGTGAGGATTTCATCCACCAAACCCGAACGAACCTCACCCGTGGAACGGAAAATACCGACATTACCGGCCTCCCGGGCTTCGGCAATCACCCGCTCCGAACCGGCCTCCAATTCGGCCTTCATCATGGCAATCCACTTGTAGGGCGCAATAATTTTTTCGGCGTCTTTGGAGCCAACCTCCGACAACACCCGGAAATCCTGGGCAAATGTGCGTATATGGGCGCACTTTTCGTCATGAGCCATCTCGAGCGAGCCATCCGAGACTTCCACATATTCCATGTTGAACCGCTGAAGGATGCGCCTGTACTCCTCAAGCTGACCCCGAATCAAAAACAGCTCAAACAAAGTGCCCCCGAAATAGCAGGGAACGCCAGCCGAGCGGTAGAGGTCTAGTTTCTCTTTGAGGTTGGGGGAGACATACGAGGTGGCCCAGCCCAATTTCACAAAGTCGATGTAATCAGCCGAAGTACTCAACAGGTCTTCGGCCTCGCGCGTGCTCAGGCCTTTGTCCATGACCATGGTCAGGCCAGATGCGCGGGGTTTTTCGGGCCGCGGTGGAATATGGGATAACGGATAGTGCATAGTTTATCGATACTTATTAATCAATGTTACAAAGCTTTTTAGCCGGCGGGCATCGGGCGCAGCTTCCAAAAAAGCGTCAAAACCCCCTGGCTCCAAATCGAGTGCTGTTTGCAGGGTTTGAAGGGCATCCGTTCGCAAGCCGTTGTTGAGGTAACAAGCCGCTTGCAGGAAGAAAAAGAGACTGTTATCGGCGTGCAAATCCTCCCCCTCGGCCAACACGAGTTGCGCTTTAATGGAATCACCCCGATCGAAGTACAATTCAGCCAGCAATAATCGACCGCCAAGGGAAGCCGGATTCAAAGACATCACCTGCTCGAGTGCCGACTCGGCCTCTTTCAGATCGTGGAGCTCCATACACACCTCAGCCAGACTAAACCAATAATTTTCTTCGGTGGGGTCCAGTTCCGCGGCCTTGCGGTAATGATCCGCCGCACGGGTAAACTGACGATCGTTTCGTTCGCAGTTGCCAAGTCCATACCATGCATCGGCATATGCGGGTTCAGCCGATAATGTTTCGCCGAAAAATCTACGGGCCTGAGGGAATTCGCCTCTTTTTTCGTGGCAAATTCCAACGCCGCACAGCAAAATGGGATCATTGGGATTCAGTTTAAGCCCCTCGCACATCGATGCATAGGCCTGGTCAAAATCTTTGAGGTTTAGGTAGGTGAGTCCTTGGTGGTAATGGGCCAACGCAATGTTCGGATCGATGGTGATTGAATAGTCGAACGCTTTCAAAGCCCGTTCAAAGAGCCCTGTATCGTTGTAAAAGGTGCCGAGGTATTGCCAGGCATAGGCGTTGTAGGGTTCCTCATCAATGATTTGCTGGTAGCGGACAATGGCCCCCTCGATGTCTCCCATTTCCTGATAGGCCATGGCCATATCAAGCATGGCTCGTTCTTTTAGCTCCTCATCTTCGGCCGGCTCCACGAGCACCTGGTTCGCCATGCTCAAAGCTTCTGAATACCGGCCCAATGTATTGTAAATCCCAGCCAAAATGCCCATGGTGAGCACATCAGCATTGCCCGACAATTCTAAAGTTGTTTTTAAAAAGGCCTCGGCTTTTTCCCATTCACCCCTAAGCAAATGAATCCGTCCGTGCACGCGGTAAAACTCCATGTCTTGTTCACCCGTTTCGCGGACCTGACCAATCAGCTCCTCCGCCTCATCGACCAAATCCCGATCAAGCAGAAGATTGGCCTTTCGAATCAAAAAAAAGTTAGACTCGGGGTATAAATCACGGCCCATTTCGACCACCACTTCCTCTTGCTCCAGGTCCTGCATTTCAAGAAAATAATCACACAAACTGCTCAATTCATCCTCCATAAAGAATGGGGTAACGCCCTTGGCGATCGACGAATGGTAGCGTTCGAGCAATTCTGTTATGTATTCATCCGATGTTGAGGCATCGTCATCTTCATCATCGTCGAACATAGGCGAAACTTCTGGGACTAGGAGGGTAATCAGGAAATAAAAATAGGGGATGTGTGTTACTTCACCAACGGATGACCATAAAAGTTATGCACCAAGCGGAGTTGAAACAACTTGAATGGGTTGGAGTTGAAACGCCATCGACAAGAGTTTTCCTTCTTCCCAAGGTCTGCCCATGAGCTGCATACCCAACGGCAATTGTTCATTGTTCAGGGCAAAGGGAATGGAAACCGCGGGGAAACCATTCAAATTGGCCAAAACCGTGAACAAATCCTCCTTATACATTTGAATAGGGTCGTCTGATTTTTCCCCAAAACGAAAAGCTGCCCCCGTAGTAGTGGGTAACAGAAGGGCGTCAGCTCCTTGAAGCAGATCATACGATTTGTCGCGCAGTAAGCGACGCACCTTTTGTCCTTTACTATAGTATGCATCATAGTAAGCCTCGCTCAGCACAAAAGTGCCCAGCATAATTCGGCGGCGAACTTCCTTGCCAAAACCCTCCGTACGCGATTTTTTGTAGGTCGATTCCAAAGTTGTGGCCTCCGGATTTCGATAACCGAAATGCACCCCGCTGTAGCGCGACAAATTCGAGCTGGCTTCGGCTGTGGCCAAAATATAATAGGTGGGGATGCTGTATTTGAGTTCGGGTAGGCTCCGGGTGATGATTTGATGGCCCTCTGCTTTTAACCGCACCAATAGATTTTGGTAGGCCTCAAACATCTGAGGATCTAGTCCGCCGGAATCTTCTAAATCCTCCAAAACCACCAGTTTCAGAGGAAGCTTTGCCTCAGTCTGCGCCGTCATCCGGCATTCGGTTGCGGGGCGTGTACTGCAGGTACCATCGTATTCGTCGGCCCCCGCCATGATTTCGGTGAGCAGGGCCGCATCTTCTGCACTGTGGGTGATGGGGCCAATTTGATCGAACGACGAGCCAAAAGCAATCAAACCGTGCCTCGAAATCCGACCGTAGGTTGGTTTGAGACCGACCACCCCACAATAGGCGGCGGGTTGCCGAATCGAGCCCCCTGTATCGCTGCCGAGGGCGGCATGACAAAAGCCAGCGGCGACAGCTGCCGCCGATCCACCCGAGGAGCCTCCCGGAACACGCTGTGGATCAAGCGGATTCAATACGGGCCCAAAGGCGGAGTTTTCATTCGACGAGCCCATGGCAAATTCATCGCAATTCACCCGACCAATAAAAATAGCTCCGGCACCGAAAAGTCGCTGCGTGGCCGAGGCCGAAAAAAGCGATTCAAAACCCTCCAATATCTTCGAAGAAGCACTAAAACGGTGCCCCTTATAGGCGATGTTGTCTTTAAGCGCCACCACCATCCCGCTCAGCGGATACCAACGACCTGCGGCATGCTCGGCATCCAACCATGCCGCCCGCTCCAAGGACTCATCCTCATAAACCTCCAAAAAGGCGTTGATTTCCGGACGCTCATGAATTCGTTTGAGGAATGCCCGCACCACCTCTACGCAGCACAGGTTTCCAGCCCTCAACGCGTGCTGAAGGCCCGATAACTGTTGATAGGTGTTCAAGGACGCCCTTCTTTGGGTTCTTCGGTTCGGGTGTTTATACCCTCTTCAATTTCGCGGCGCACCCCAGAAGAGGCATCTTTAAACTCCCTGATGCCTTTCCCCAAGCCCCGAGCCAGTTCGGGGATGCGTTTGGCACCGAAAAATATAAGGATCACTGAAAGGATCAGAATGAGCTCCGTCCCGCCAATATTTCCGAGCAGTAATAACATGGGTTTCATATTCGAATCGGATTATCCTGCAAAAATACGATATTTATGGGCCTTTCATGAAATAATCTATACAGCGTATGAGCCTTAACCCCATTGTGCTCTCCATACCCGTTTTCTTTATCCTGATCGGGATCGAAGTGGCATGGGATCGCTTCAGAAAAGGGGGTGTTTACCGCCTCGCCGATGCACTCACGAACATCAGCTGTGGGATCACGGAGCAGGTTTCTGGTGTATTTTTTAAAGTGGTGAGTGTGGCCTTATACTACGGAGTCTATGAGCATTTCCGCTTCACAACGCTCCCCATCAACGGTTGGTCGCTTCTGGGGCTCTTTCTATTGGTCGACTTCTGCTACTATTGGGCACACCGCTGGAGCCATGAGGTGAACCTTTTCTGGGCTGGTCATGTGGTGCACCACCAAAGCGAGTACTACAACCTATCTGTGGCCCTGAGGCAAGGGGCCTTTCAAAAAGTTTTCACCGCTGCTGTCTATGCTCCGCTTGCTCTTTTGGGCTTTCATCCTTATTGGTTTCTACTGCTGATCGCCTACAACACCCTGTATCAATTTTGGATCCACACGCAGTACATCGATAAAATGGGCTGGCTCGAATACATCATCAACACGCCTTCTCACCATCGGGTGCACCACGGGCGCAACCCTGAGTATATCGATAAAAACCACGCCGGGTCTTTGATCATCTGGGATAAGCTCTTCGGAACATTTGAACCTGAACGGGCACCCGTGGTGTATGGCATCACGGCGCCCTTAAATTCTTGGAATCCGGTCTATGCACAGGTAGCCCACTTGAATACCATTACTCAGGACCTGAAGGCCGCACAGGGTTGGCGCGAAGTAGTTCGCGTGCTTTTTGGTCGTCCGGGTTGGCACCCCAAGAGTCCGCTGAATGCTCCAGATCATCGCCATAGTTCTGATCAAACCCACATTTCTGATCAAACCCACATTTCTGATCATCCCCATAGTTCTGATCAAACCCTTTCATCCGGTCTTGCACAGCTTTCGACGGGTATCTGGATCAATGTATATGTATTGATGCACTATTTATTTCTACTTGGCGGCTCCACCTATTTTCTGTTTCGATACGAACAGTCAAGCTTATATGAACGCCTGGGGCTGGCCATTTGGATCTTCGCCACGGCAGCCACCTTGGGCATGATTCTCGAGAAGCACCGTTCGGCCAGGACCTGGGAAGGCATCCGCTTAATTTTGACGGTCAGCACCCTTGTTTATTGGATTTACCGGCAGTAGAGCATGAAAGCCGATAGCAGAGCATGAAAGCCGATAGCAGAGCATGAAAGCCGATAGCAGAAAGTTTATTTATCCCCGATTGTTGAGAAAGTAAAATATTGTTTAAACACATGATTATGAATCATTCAACAACAAAGAGAACTGAATTAGGTGTTTCTGTGTATGGAAGCTATGTCTTTATGGGCTTACTGCATTTGGTGCTCCTGAGGTTTTTCCCCGGGCCATTCGTGCCCCTCAGCAAGGTTTTGTTGATGCCGCTGTTGATCGTTGCCGTATACCGGCAAACCACAGGTTCGGAGCATAAAACGACAGCCATCCGGATGCTCATCGGCGCCTTGTTGCTTTCAGGCATCGGTGATGCGCTCCTCACGCGCCCGGGGGAAAGTTTTTTTGTGGCCGGGCTGTCATCATTCCTTTGCGCACATCTTTTGTATGTCTCCTTGTTTGTGCAGCGCCATCGATCGAACACGAGAACATCGCCTGCTCCATGGGTCGACCAAAAGTCATGGCCAGCCATCCTGATTCCTTTGGGTGTACTGTATCTACTCTATCCTGGCTTGGGCGCAATGCTGTTTCCTGTGCTGGTCTACATGGCCATAATCAGCCTAATGTGGCTATTGGCGCTCTCGAATTTTGTTCGCAACCGATCCTCCGATTCAGCCCATGCGGGTTGGGGGCCATCCGTTCTCCTTACCCTCGGAGCCACCTTGTTTGTCGCTTCCGATGCTGTTTTGGCCTTCGAAAAATTCATTGCACCGTTCCCCGGTGCCAGGCTCACGGTCATGGGGACGTACATATTGGCGCAATTGGCATTGGTCAGGGGATTTCTCAGTGGCGCAAGCGGTTCAAGAGGCACGAGCACTGAGCCAGGCGCTTAGCACTGAGTCAGGTGCAAGCGGCGCAATTGGCATTGGTCAGGGGATTTCTCAGTGGCGCAAGCGGTTCAAGAGGCACGAGCACTGAGCCTGGCGCTTAGCACCGAACCGGGCGCAAGCGGCCCAAGCGGTTCAAGAGGCACGAGCACTGAGCCTGGCGCTTAGCACCGAACCAGGCACTTAGCACCGAATCGGGCCCAAGGGGCGCAAGCAGCGCAAGCACCGAAATCAAAAATCAAAATTGAGTGAGAAATGCCATACCCGACGCAGGCGTTGACCATCATCTATGCCCTGTGCCCGATCAATTCGCAGGTAATAGCCCAAGACCCGCATCCTCAAGCCGTAGCCATAGCCCATCAGGATGGGGTCGCGGCTGGTGATGACCTTCACACGAACCGGTCCGTTTTCATAAAAGCGTACGTTCAATGGATTTTCTTCGGCGAATGGGTTCACCCCACTCCAGGCCGTACCCATATCAAAGAAACTGATCAACGAAAAATTCCGCCAAAATTCTGAGGCAACCGGTGTGCGCGACAGCACTTGCACAAGTGGACAACGAATCTCGGTATTGAAAAGTGCCAGGTTGGAACCATTGCGGCTATTCTGCCAGAACCCACGCATAGGGGCGGCTAAAGCCTCATAGGCAAAAGATTCATTAGCAGGAGGAGGCAGAAGATTGTCGCGCTGGGGAAGAAGCCAGTTTTCCACGCCACCCAATAAAAAGAGCGTTTTTTGTCCACCCAAGCCCGCCGCCATATGCGTGCGACCTGTCCAGATCATGTTTTTATAGAGGCGTATATACCGTCGATAATCGAGTTGAAGCAGATTCATTGGCGCGGCGCGGGGCGACAACAAAGCATAGGATTCGAGCGATAATTTCCATCGTGTACCACTCAGCAGGTTGGGGCCGAGGTCGCGGGTGTTGTCGTAGACGAACTCTGTCTTGATCGCAGCTAAATGATTCAGCGTGCCTGACCGATAAATGCTATACAGGTCTGTAGACAGCGGCAGTTGCCGTTCCGTTCGGTACATCCCCGACATGCGAAGACTGGCATAGCGATGGAAAGGAAAAGAAAATTGACTCAAGCCCTCGAGCAGGTTGCGGCGGTAGGTAGTCGGGCCAAAAACGGTGGTGGGTTCGCCCTGTTGCACAGAGCGCCCTTGAACGAGCATGAACTTTCGATCGATTCGCTTTTTGAGCGACTCGTACATCACAAAATACTGATTGCCACTCAAACTGCCGGCCATAAGCGCACCCGCACTGATGCGGTAATCTTCGAAAAGGTCTGATGCACTGCCTTTAAAGATGAATCCACCTCCTAAACCCTGTAAGTTGTTGATGGTGGAGATGGTGAACGAGGGCATATCAGGCTGAAAAAGCGTATTGCCGGCCTGTGAGACCATAAACTCAATGCCCATGGCCGGCACATAAGGCTGAATCCTGCGCTGTTTGTCGCGTTCAGCCCGTTCCAATGGATTCTCATTGATGGCAAATTCAGGTTCCTCAACCAAGATGAATGAAGGTACACTATCGCTGGTCGGCACTTCAATCTCGAGCAGGGGATAACGAGCAGGAGGGAGGTAGCTGTAGGCCGATGCAGAATCGCCGGTGGCATCGAGCTGAGC
>VGGT01000071.1 GCA_016868485.1 Bacteroidota bacterium | reverse complement strand
TCGGCTAACGCCTGCCAGCCTGCCCCTCGAATTCCACCTGCTTGGCATCCAACCCGCAGAATGGAAAAAAGAGAATATGTTCTACTTGCTTCGGTTTATGTCGCACATCCTCACCTACAATGAAAACGACCTGGCCGCGAGTGAAGTCAGCACCCGCATCGGGCCCGAGCTCAGCTCATTTTGGTATCCCCACACCACCCGTACCCCCCACCCCATCTACCCCGACTTCAGCCTCACCGACAGCCTCATGCAGCGCCTACTGCCGCAGGTGAACGAGGAACTGGACCTGGGCGGCGGGCATTCATACCCCCAGGCGCGTGTGGTGAACCTCGACGATACCCCACTGGGCAGCAACAATTGGGTGGTTCGGGGCAGCCAATCGGCAACCACCTTCCCCTTGCTCTGCAACGATACCCACCTCGAAATCGCGCTGCCCTCCACCTGGTATGAAATTCATAAATCGGTGGGCGGCCAAATCCGAAGGGGGCTCAGCATCGCCGGATCGCCCTTTGTGATCAGTGGATTCAACAATGATGTGGCTTGGGGGATGACCAACGCGACCTGGGATTTGGTCGACTTCTATACGTTGGAGGTGAACCCAAAGGGCACTCACTACAAACTCGATGGCCAATGGGAACCCCTCAACCCATTTACCGTGGAAATCGCTGTAAAAGGCGGCAAACCCGTTCGCAAAACCTACTACAACACCCATTTCGGGATCGCCGATACCCTCGCAGGGCGCTATCTGGCCGTGCATTGGATTGGGCAGCATCCTTCCAATGAGGGGCTCACCTTTCACGGCTTTGAAAAAGCACGCAATCTGGCCGAAGCACAAGCCGCCTTGCAACACTACCTACAACCCCCCCAGAACTTTGTGCTGGCCGACCGGAGCGGTCATATCGGCGGGGTAACGGCCGGAGGCGCTTGCCTACACCCCTTACCGGCCAAAGGTGTACGCAAAGGGAACCGCCGCGATCAGCTCATCGGCTTCACCCGATTGCAGGGCTACCTCCATTCGGTCGATCCACCCTCCGACTACTGGCACAGCGCCAACCAAGAACAGATCGACCACCCCTTGGCGGCGCACATCAGTACCCGTTATGAATCCTCGGGCCGCGGGCGGCGCATCACAGCGCTCATCGACTCGTTGCCCCCGCTCGATTTTGAAGGGATGCGTCGGCTGCACATGGATGTAGTGGATATGGACTACCCCATCCTGCGTGATGTTCTTCTGGGGGTTAGTGGACCGCTGCGCAGTTATTTGGAGGGCTGGAGTGGCCAAATGGACACCGCATTGGTGGCCCCAACCCTGCTCTATAATTTCAAAAACCACCTCCGTGATCGGGTGGTGGCGCGTTTGGGGGGCGGAGACCGCCTTCCACCCCTCGAGCAGCATATTTTTACGGTGGTGGCCAGCGACGACAGCATACCCCTGGCCGGTGGGCGGCGCGAAGCATCCCGGGCGCTTGCGCAGGAAGCCTGGGACAGCAGCTTAGCTGATTTAACCGCACGATTTGGAACGGATCCTTCCCAATGGGTCTATGGGCGGTTTCACACCACTTGGGTAGCGCATCGGTTGAAACTACCAGCCCTCAACATTCCCGAATTTGCATCGCCTGGCAGCAACCGCACGGTAAACGTAGCCAGCCGCCTTCCCAGCACACACGCCGCCAGCATGCGCACCATCATCGAAATGCATCCCGACGGTCCGCGGGCGTGGATGCATCTGACGGGTGGACAAAGTGGGCGGTTCAACAGCCCCAACTATGCCGACCAGGTACGGACCTGGTTGGATGGACGCTACCATACCTATCGGGCTGTGCCAGGTTTTCGTGAAGCCGATTATGTATCCACCTACCGATTTGATCGCTAATTTTTGTTGTTATGCGCATTCCTTCTCAATTTTTTTGGCACTTTCTTGCTTTGGTGACCCTCATCCATGTGCAGTTCAATATGGGTAGCTTTTGGCTGCTGGTGGGGGCTTCGGTGGCCATCGGTAGCCTTCCCATACGCGGCATTCGGTGGTGGCACTTCGCCTTGTTGTCGCTCGCCTCACTGATGTGCTGCATGGCGCTCAAATTTCCGGAGGCCGAAACACGCACTATGCTCTCTTCGGTGAGTCAACTTCCCGCACCGCTTTTGGTTGGGATGACCGTAGTGGTCACATCCATCACGGTAACCCTCACCGCCTACACCAGTCACCTCCTGCTGGCGCGTAGTTTTTATCCACCTTCTCTTTGGAAGCGGTAGAGTCTGTGGAATCGGTAAAAGGAACAGCCTACGACTACATCATCGCTGGCGCTGGTGCGGCTGGCCTGAGCCTCGCACTCCGCCTGGCCCATCCCGATTTCAGCAACCGCCGAATTCTGCTCATCGACCGAAGCGCCAAAACCGAAAACGACCGCACCTGGTGTTTTTGGGAGGATGGCGATGGCCTTTTCGACACGGTATGCAAGCGCCAGTGGTCGCAGCTCGATTTTTTTGGCCCCAACACCGCTCAGCGCCTCGACTTGTCGGGCTACCGCTACAAAATGCTGCGTGGCCCCGACTTCTACCGATATGCCCTCGACCAAATTTCGGCCTGCAGCCACATAGAATGGTGCCAAGCCGAGGTCTACCACACAGGACATGGCGAAACAGGTGCCGAGGTGCATACGTCTGCCGGTAGCTTTACGGCACGCTGGGTTTTTTCGAGCCTCCTCGAAAACGATGTGTTGAAATCGGCCCAGCAGGGACATTTTCTCTGGCAACATTTTTTGGGATGGGAAATTCAGACGGAACAGGCGGCCTTCAGGCCCGACTGCCCGGTCTTCATGGACTTTCGCACGCCGCAGCGCGATGGCACCTGCTTTGTGTATGTGCTGCCCTACTCATCCACCCATGCCCTCGTGGAATACACCGTGTTTTCGGCGGAGGTATGGCCGACCTACGCCTATGAAGATGGCCTCCGTTCGTATTTGAAGAACCACCTCCAATTGGGTTCTTGGCAAGTGGGGCATGTAGAAGAAGGAAAGATTCCCATGAGCAGTGCTGTCTTTCCGGTGCGCAAAGGACATGTGATATTTTTGGGGACGGCCGGTGGGCAAACCAAAGGGTCCACGGGATATACCTTCAGCAACATCCAGCGACACAGCGACGCCCTAGCTTCATTGCTCCGCCAGTCGCGACCACCCATTGTGAAACCCGATTTTAGGCGGCAGCGCTACCACCTCTACGACAATACCTTGCTTTCGGTGCTGTGCCTCGGCGATTACAGTGGGGCCGAACTATTTGAGCGGCTCTTTACACGAAATCCGGCCCGCCGCATGTTGCGTTTTCTCGATGAAGCCGCCCATTTCGGCGAAGAACTGCAGGTCATGAACAGCGTTCCCCGCCGCCTTTTTGCCCGCCGCTTTATGCAAGAGTGGTTTAACCGCGATTAGACGGTCATGATCTCCTTTTCCTTGACCACCAAGAGCTCATCGATGCGCGCAATTTGTTTGTCGGTCAATTGCTGCACGCGTGTTTCCCCCTCTTTCACCATATCCTCCGGCACCCCATCCTTTTGGAGCTTCTTGATGGCCTCATTGGCATCGCGACGAGTATTGCGAACAGCGACTTTAGCCGTTTCACCTTCGTTTCGGGTGCGCTTCACCAATTCGCGCCGACGTTCTTCCGTGAGCGGGGGCACGTGAATACGAATCACCGTACCATCATTCGATGGAGTTAGTCCCAAATTCGCTATGATGATCGCCTTTTCAATCGGTTGCAGCATCGACTTTTCCCACGGCTGAATGACCATGGTGCGCGCATCCGATGTGGAGAGACCCGCAACCTGGTTGAGGGGCGTCGAATTGCCGTAATAGTCGACCTTGATGCCATCGAGCACGGCCGTATTCGCCTTTCCGGCCCTGATCTTAGCCATTTCAATCGTGAGGTGATGAATGGCCTTGCCCATATCCTCCTCCGCTTGGTCGAGGTACAGCTGTATGTCTTCGTGAATCATGGTCTGGTTAGATTCTAGGGGATTCTAATGAGATTCTAGGGGATTCTAAAGTATTCTGGGGGGATTCTAATGCGATTCTAGGGGATTCTAAAGTATTCTAGGGGATGCTAATGAGATTCTGGGGGATGCTAATGAGATTCTGGGGGGCGATTACTAGGAGGATGATTGGGACGAAACGAGCGTACCGACTTCTTCGCCTTGCACAACCCTGAGGAGGTTACCGATTCGGTTCATATCAAACACGATGATGGGCAATTCGTTTTCCTGGCAGAGGGTAAAGGCCGTCATATCCATTACCCGAAGGTTGTCGCGCAAGGCCAAGTCAAACCCGATTCGGTCATAGCGCGTGGCTGTAGGATCCTTTTCGGGGTCTGCGGTATAGATGCCGTCGACACGGGTGCCTTTCAAAATCACATCCGCCTGAATTTCAATGGCACGGAGGGAAGCCGCTGTGTCGGTCGTGAAATACGGATTACCCGTGCCCGCGCCAAACAAAACCACGCGACCCTTTTCAAGGTGGCGAATAGCACGGCGTCGGATGAAGGGCTCAGCAATTTGCTCCATTTTGATGGCCGATTGCAGACGCGTTTTCACACCCATTTTTTCGAGGGCCGCCTGAAGAGCCATGCTGTTGATCATGGTGGCCAGCATACCCATATAATCACCCTGAGCCCGATCCATTCCCCCACTTTCCGCTTGTACGCCCCTAAAAATATTGCCACCGCCCACCACAATCGCCAATTCAACTCCAGCTTCCCAGGCGGATTTTACTTCCCGAGCGTATTGATCGAGTATCTGCTGATCGATTCCGAAAGCCTTATCGCCCATGAGGGCCTCTCCACTCAATTTGAGCAGGATTCGTTTGTATTTCATACCAAATGCGAAAGTAGGAAATTCCCGCCAACCATCGTTGGGTTCATGGATAGGAAATGAAACGAAAAATGCCCACCCCGATGGGGGAGGTCGGGATTAACCTCCAATCGAGGGAGGTCGGGATTAACCCCGGGTGGAGGGAGGTCGGGATTAACCCCCGATGGACACGCGAACGAAACGAGTAACCCGCAGACCCTTCGATGCCTTATCCAGCATTTGTGCGACCGTTACACTGCCATCCTTCACAAAAGCCTGATTCATCAGGGTATTATCTTGGTAGAACTTATTGAGCTTACCCATGGCAATCTTCTCCAGAATAGCCTCCGGCTTACCCTCCTGACGGGCCTGATCCTTACCGATTTCAATTTCACGCTCCACAACCGATGGATCCACGTCATCCTTATCTACCGCCACCGGATTCATCGCTGCAATTTGCATGGCGGCATCGCGAGCCGCTGCTTCAATGGCCTCATTGAGCGGTTGGTTTAAAGCCACCATCACACCCAACTTACCGTTGCTGTGGATGTACGAAACCACACCCTCAGCCTGCACAGTTTCGTAGCGGCTTACACTGATTTTCTCACCGATTTTACCGGTGTATTCGATCATTTTCTCAGCCACTGTGATGCCATCGATCCCAGCCCCCTGCAATTGGTCGAGCGTGGTGAATTTGTTGTCCATCGCCAGTTGAGCCACGCGGCGGGCCAATTGACCAAAATCCTCGTTCTTGGCCACAAAATCGGTCTCGCAGGTAACTTCCACCAAGATGCCAAAAGAATCTGTTGCGTTGCTCATGGCCACCACAACACCCTCATTGGCTTCGCGGTCGGCCCTGCTCGCAGAAACTTTCTGGCCCTTTTTGCGGAGAATCACTACGGCTTCTTCAAAATCGCCGTTGGCCTCTGTGAGGGCTTTTTTGCAATCCATCATGCCGGCACCGGTCTGCTGCCGCAACTTATTAACGTCTGATGCTGAAATGTTCATGGGATAAATGTTGTATGGGTTAAAGAAATGCTTATTCAGCTCAATCAGATGGATGCTTATTCAGCCGATTCAGCCGCGGCTTCAGCCACAACTGTTTCGCCTTCAGCCTGTTCTACGGCCTCTGAGGCCTCACCACCATCCTCTTCCTTCAGATGCTTGCGCTCCTGCATACCCTCTTCGATGGCCTGCATGATCACCCCACAAATAAGGGCGATGGATTTCGTGGCATCATCATTCGAAGGAATCGGGAAATCAACCAAGCCCGGATCGCTGTTGGTATCGACCATTGCAATGGTTGGAATGTTCAGTTTTTGGGCCTCACTCACCGCGATGTGCTCATTTTTGATGTCGATGATGAACAGCGCTGCAGGCAGGCGGCTCAGATCCTCAATGCCGCCCAAAACCCGCTTGAGTTTGTCGCGCTCACGACCAATCATCAAACGCTCCTTCTTGGAGAGGTTTTGGTAATCAGCCGTGGTTTCCATCTTCTCCATATTGGTCATCTTCTTAATCGAACGACGAACCGTGGCGAAATTGGTGAGCATTCCGCCGAGCCAGCGCTCGGTAACGAACGGCATGCCCAAGCGGCGTGCCTCCGACTCAATAATTTCCTTAGCCTGTTTCTTGGTGGCCACAAACATGATTTTGCGACCCGATTTCACAATCTGCTTCACCGCCTGGGCCGCTAACTCCAACTTCTCCGCGGTGCGGTGCAAGTCGATGATGTGAATATCGTTTTTCTCCATAAAGATGTATGGAGCCATTTTGGGATGCCATTTACGCTTGAGGTGGCCGAAATGCACACCGGCATCCAGCATTTCCTGGTAGGTAGGTAGATTCATGATTGAGGTCCGGATTAACGCTTGCTGAACTGGAAACGACGGCGGGCTTTACGCTGACCAAACTTCTTGCGCTCCACCATTCGCGGGTCGCGGGTCAACATCTTCTCTGCCTTGAGCACACTGTGAAACTCCCCGTTGATCTGGTCGAGGGCACGGGCAAGCGCCAGCTGTAGGGCTTCTGCTTGTCCGCTCACGCCACCGCCATTTAAGCGGGCTTTCACGTCGTATTGCCCATTGGTTTGGGTGGCGGCAAAGGCCTTCAATACCACTTGTTGCAAGGTAGCGAGGGGGAAATATTCCGTGTAGGAACGCCCGTTTACCTCAATGTTGCCATTTCCTGGGCTCACATAGACCCGGGCTATGGCATTCTTTCGCCTGCCAATGGTGTTGGCGAGGCTGCTGTTGGGGGTTGCTGACATATTATTTTAGGGTGATGGTTTCAGGCTGCTGGGCAGAATGGGGATGCTCGCTGCCCGCGTATACGTGCAAACTGCGAAACATTTCCCTGCCGAGACGGTTTTTGGGCAACATGCCCTTGATGGCTTTCTCCACAACGTAGGAAGGCCTCCGTTTCAACAGGTCGCGTGCCGACTCGAACCGCTTTCCACCGGGATAGCCCGAGTAGAAGAAGTAATTTTTGTCGGTCAGTTTGCTGCCTGTAAACCGCACCTTGTCTGCATTGATCACGATGACGTGATCGCCGCAGTCTACGTGTGGGGTGAAAGACGGCTTGTGCTTACCACGAAGCATGCCGGCTACCTTGCTCGCAAGGCGACCCACAATCTCTGTTTCGGCATCTATGAGATACCAACGCTTCTCAACCGTTTGACGGTTGGCAGAGACAGTTTTGTAACTTAACGTATCCACTTAATTCAGCTATTTTTTAAGGAGCGCAAATATAGGAAAAAAAACAATACCAAAAGCGGTATGAATAAAAAGAATGATGCGCCGCTAGGCGAGGGTATAAAATTCCTCATGCCCGCCCGTATGCACCTCCAGGAGTCCGGCACTAATCAGACCCACCACAATCTGCCGCGCCCGCCAGGTGGAAATGTTCATCATTCGGGCAAATTCCTTGAGGGTTACCCGTCTGTGTTCGGCCAGGTGCCGCAGGAGCCCCTCCTCCTTCGTGCCCAATTGAATAAGGCGTCCATCGGCCGAAACCGAACGGTGCAGGGCGTCGACCACGGTTTTACTGGCCAAAAGAGTTTTATCACCCACCCTTATGTGTACCCACCATTTGTTGTCGTCGCCCAGGGCATAGACCGGCTTTTCACTGGCAGGCGCTACCGATACCGCCAACAGGATTTTCCTTCCAATCTCGATGCGTGTGCATTGGATGTCGAGGGTGGGCCTGCAAAAGAAGGTGGCGGCCGCCTCCATCATGTGTTGTTCCTCCTCTACTTTTATTCCACGAAGGCTGCGGTTGTCGCGCACCCCTATAAGTATGCGTCCTCCCCGCGTATTGGCAAAGGCACACAGGGTTCGCGCAATTTTCTTGGAACTGCTGATGGTTTCCTTGAAATCCTGTTGTTCGT
>VGGT01000070.1 GCA_016868485.1 Bacteroidota bacterium | reverse complement strand
GATCCAGTGCCTTTTTTTCCAGTTTATCGCGCAGCAGGTCCATAAACCGATGGCAATCTGCAATGTGGGCGCTTTTGGGGTATTTGTTGATGTAGAGCTGAAGGCCTTCAATAGCCGATTCCGTGTTTTTTTGATCGAGTCCATATTCCGGAGAATTCAGGTATAAGCAATAGGCATGCATGAATGCAGCTTCTTCGCCCCGCGAACTTCCGGCGTAGGCCGCAGCAAGCTGCTGGAATTGAAAAGAGGCCAGTTCATAGCCTCTTTCGTGGTATGAGGTGTAGGCACTCATGAATTGAAGTTCGCCCGCCACTTCCGATCCTCTAAATAATGTGTTCAGTTCCTCGAGTAGGGGCTGAGCCCGATAATAGTCGCCCCTGTGGTAGTATTCGCGTGCTTTACTCAACTTCAAGGGAATGTCGTTGCTCTTCAACAAACGCGAGTAGGAATCACAAGAAGACGATAACAATGCAATACACCCTGATGCAAGGAGCATAATCACGCGCAAATAGGTTGTATTGAATGTCAGTTTGGATCGCATCGACAGGTTTAGGCTCGGCCTTTGTGGCGCAGAACCTGCAAAAATACGGAAAAAAGGGCATATTATTATAAGAAAGAGCGTGCATCAATGAAGCACTTGTTTTGATGCACAGATGTTCTAATTTTGTACCGTTAAACACATAACGTGGATCTTCTTGAAAAACTAAAAAACAGGCGTGGGCCTCTGGGCATGCACGCAAAGGAGGCAGAGGGATATTATATGTTCCCCAAATTAGAGGGCGAGATCGCGGCCACCATGAAATTCCGTGGCCAAGACCGCTTGGTTTGGAGCCTGAATAATTACCTTGGCTTGGCCAATCACCCCGAGGTGCGTGCCGTTGATGCCGAGGCCGCAGCGCAGTTTGGAATGGCCTATCCAATGGGTGCCCGAATGATGTCAGGCAATTCAAACGCCCACGAGCAACTCGAACAGGAATTGGCTGAGTTTGTGGGCAAGCCCGCCGGATTATTGGTCAATTATGGCTATCAGGGCATAGTTTCAGCCATCGATGCCCTGCTCGATCGCCACGATATTGTGATCTATGATGCAGAGTCACACGCTTGTATTGTAGATGGCGTTCGACTCCATCAGGGTCAGCGCTATATGTTTCGGCACAACGATATGGGTAGTTTGGAAACCCAATTGAAGCGGGCCGTTAAGCGCATCGAGGAACAGGGTAATTTGGGAGGGATTTTGGTGATTACCGAAGGAGTTTTTGGGATGACCGGCGTACAGGGCGACCTCAAAGGCGTTGTGGCAATGAAGTCGCGTTATTCATTCAGGTTGCTGGTCGACGATGCGCACGGTTTCGGAACCATGGGAGCCCATGGGGGAGGAACGGCCCAGGAACAGAACGTAACAGAAGGGGTAGATCTATACTTCAGCACTTTTGCTAAGTCTATGGCTAGTATCGGTGCGTTTTTTGCCTCAGACGCTGACACCCTGGCTTTTCTGAAGTACAATATGCGTTCACAGATTTTCGCCAAATCGTTGCCTATGCCTCTGGTATTGGGAGCGCTTAAGCGGCTGGATCTGATTCGCAAGCACCCAGAGTACAAAGAGAAATTATGGACCATCGTTCATGCTTTGCAGGATGGATTAAAAGCGAGAGGATTCTCCATCGGCATCACCAGCAGCCCAGTGACCCCAGTTATGTTGAATGGAAGCCTGGGCGAAGCCACTTCCTTGGTGGTTGACTTGCGTGAGCATTATGGAATATTTTGCTCAGTGGTGGTTTATCCAGTTGTGCCTAAAGGGGTTATACTTCTTCGTTTGATTCCAACGGCTGCCCACAGCCTCAGTGATGTAGAACGCACACTGAATGCCTTTAGTGAAGTCGCCCAGAAGCTAAAGGAAGGCCAGTATGCAGCTGAAGGCGTTGTGGATATGAAATATTGAAAAAAAATCCGCAAAAGTTTTTGAAATCTCAATAATCTACTATTTTTGGCCAGTTATTCAATCCATTTTTTCACTTTAAAACCCCATTTTATGAACCAATTTGAAACCGTTAAAAACATGCTTATGTCGATGGAAGCAGACTTCGTGAAGTTCTACGACAAAGGAAACAGTGCCGCCGGAACACGTGTACGCAAAGGTCTGCAAGACCTCAAAGTGAAGTGTCAGGAACTTCGTTTGGAAATCCAAAACATGAAGAATAACGACTAATCACCGTCAAAACCATAAGAAGCCCCGCCCGTCGGGGCTTTTTTTTTGCATCCAAGACCCCCACCTATTGAGTATATTTGTGGATATTTCCCTGTCCTGTGGCGTATTCCGATCAGTTTGAGGCGCAAGAAAAGCGCATGTCTTTTTTTGACCACTTAGAGGAACTCAGAAAACACCTGATCCGATCGGTGGTTGCGGTGTTGGCCCTCTCTATTTGGGCATTTGTGCGACGAGACATCATTTTTGATCAAATTCTTCTGGCCCCTAAATCATCCGATTTTATCACATATCGAACGATGTGTGCCTTGTCGCGCCGCTTTGAGTGGTTAAAAGGACTTTGTGTGGAACAAGTCGATTTCACGCTCACCAACATTCACATCACAGGACAATTCATGCAGCACATGACCATTTCGTTCGTAGCAGGAATTGTTTTGGCATTTCCTTATTTGGTCTACGAATTGTGGCGCTTTGTGAAGCCTGCACTGTATCCGGGTGAACGAAGTTCGATGAGCGGACTCGTAGTGGCCATGGCCGGCCTTTTCATTGTGGGCATCTCCTTTGGTTATTTTTTGTTGGCACCCATCAGCATTCTTTTCTTGGGCAGCTACCAGGTCAGTGCGGAGGTGGCCAATACCATTACCCTACAGTCCTATGCGGGAATGCTCAGCACACTTGTGCTTGCATCGGGCCTCATTTTCGAGTTACCCGTACTGGCATGGTTTCTGGCTAAGGCTGGAATTTTAACTTCCGATTGGCTGCGAAGCAACCGCAGAATAGCTGTGGTCGTGAATATGATCGTAGCGGCGGTCATCACCCCTTCCGATGTCGGTAGTATGATCTTAATGAGTTTTCCTCTTCTTTTGCTTTATGAAGTGAGTATTGCTGTTGTTTCAAGGGCTGAACGCCGGAGAAAAGACAGTCCATTAACAGAATATTGAACCCAGTCATGGAACATAAAGGGATGTTGACCAAGCCACGCGTGCTGTTGGGAAGTGATCATGCGGGATATGGCATGCGGATGAGTTTGTATGCTTTGTTGCAATCGGAAGGATATGAATTAAGCATGTTTGGCGGCCCTGCTGCTGATCCGGTAGATTATCCTGATGTTGTGCATGAATTATTGGATCAGTTTAAACCCGAAACGGATCGTGCCATTTTGTTGTGCGGAAGTGGAAATGGTGTGTGCATAACAGCGAATCACCGGCAGGGCATCCGTGCGGCCTTATGTTGGACACCTGAACTGGCTTCATTGGCCCGAAGCCATAATGACGCACAAGTTCTTTGTTTGCCTGCTCGGTTCATAACGATTGAAGCGGCTGTGGACATGGTTCGAACTTTTCTGACAACCGACTTTGAGGGCGGACGGCATGAAAACCGGATTCATAAAATTGAACGCCCATGATTAAGTTTTTTGGATTAACGAATTTCCTTTTAAGGTACCGGGCAGTGGTCATCCTATGTTGCGTGCACTTAGGATTCGATTCCTATGCACAGCAGTCCATCCTCCCTTGCTTTCATGGCATGATACAAATCGATAGTGTACGGGCAGACTTAGCTGCCTTGACTGCACCACAGATGGAAGGTCGTGGAACCGGACAGCCTGGCTACCAGAGGGCAGCAGATTTTGTGGCGGCTCGATTGCGGGCATTCAATTTGGCGGCCGTTAACCGAAACCAGGATGAAGCCCACTCTTTTTTTCATCCCGTGCCCTACACCCGGGTGGTGCCGACGGGAGGTGAATTGGTTTTAGGAAACCGAATTTGGAAACTTGGAGCGGATTTTGTGCCTGTTTCCCGTAGACGACAAGACACAATAACCCTCGCCCCAATCTACCGGATTCAATGCCCTAAGGAGTCAAGCAAGAATAACCCACTCACGTCAATCAAACCTGCTTCGCTTGGTTTCTCTTTATTGTTAGAAGATCGACCTTCATTGAATTCCGTCACAGATCCAGATGCATGTTATCAGGACCTGCGTAAAAAAGCCATCGCTACCGGCGTTAAACAGATGTTTTACAGCCCATCACGGTTCAACGAATTGAAGGAACGATGGGCAGAAGAAGAGCGCCACCGTCCTCGGATCCGGCTTGTGGAGCTGCCACCTGCTTCGGGGCCTTCTGAGCCGCGTGTTGGTACGACAGCCGCTTCGGGCCTTCAGGAATATGCTGTTTCAAGGGCCTTGTTTCGTTCTATTAAAAAACATGCAGCGACCGTCGATCAAATAGCGAAGCCGAATATGGGGTCGGTTATCATACAGAATGAGCGTGATTCCTTTTTCGCACCTAACGTTGTCGGCATGATTCGTGGAAAGTCGCGTCCCGATGAATATATCATCCTATCCGCCCACTTGGATCATTTGGGTTTGGTGGACGGACAAGTTCATCCAGGGGCCGACGACAATGGATCGGGCTCGACCGTTTTGCTTTCCGTGGCCCGTGCCTTGGCGCTGTTGGGCAGTCAAAACATACAGCCCGACAGGAGTATCGTGCTGGTTTGGTTCAGCGGAGAAGAAAATGGCTTATTGGGAAGTCGCTGGATGGCCAGTACCCTCGCGGATTCATTAGGGATTAGGAGTGATCAGGTATTCGCCAACATCAATATGGATATGCTGGGTCGAAATGATGGTGCACATGGGCCTGATGAACCTTATTTATATGTGGTGCATCATCACAAAAATCAATCGATTCAGCCATTTACAGAACGCGTGAATACGTTGTGTCATGATTTAAAGCTCGACTACAGTTATTCTCGTGCCGATGACCCTGAGCGCTTATTTATGCGCAGCGATCATTACGCTTTTCACCAACTGGGCATACCTGCATTTTTCTTGTTTAGTGGACTTCATGAAGACTACCACAAACCAAGCGATACAGCAGATAAAATTTCAATAACCCGCCTGGTGCGCAATGCGGGATTCGTTTTAAATCTGGCCTGGCAACTCGCGCAGCGCTCCGAACGTTTAGATCCTGTAGAACCTTAACTCCAAAACATCAATATGAGTGTAGACAAACAGGATTTGTCGGCCGAGTGGGTACAAAGGGCCAGAACCCTGCGTGTGCAGGCCATCGACCAACTTGAGGCTCTATTGCTTCGATTTGATCGCAACGCTACTGCCGCCGGAGTACAGGTTCGGTGGGTATTGGATGCAACAGAAGCCGTAAAGGAGTTGTTGATGTTGTGCAAAGAGCATGATATCACACAATTGGTGTCGGTTTCGGGTGGCGCATTGTCTGAGTTGGGCTTTGCCGACATACTTCGCACCAGCGGATTGATGTACCATGAAATGAACAGCGTCAATAGGCCGAACGGTGAAGATGCCGGATTCCATTCAAGAAACGCACCAGGCGATCGGGATGGACAGACCGCGTGGATGGGCAGCGCTGACTTATTGGTGGCCGGCACGGGTACCGTGGTTGTGAGAGAATCAACGTCTGGTCAATACCATACAGGAGGCCCTCATCGGGCACGGATTTTCTGGGCAGGATTAGAGCAAGTTACCCAGTCGATCGCTGATTTGTCCTATTGGTGGCCGGCATGGGAGGGAAGCAAAGTGGAATCGACACCATCCGATGCCCAAACCGGTGGAAGTGGACTTAGTTTGGTGCAGGGCCCCATGACGCGCCTCGAGGATGGGCAACCCGAACACACCTACGTTTTCATAGTCGATCAGGGCCGAACAACCATGCTCGAAGATCTGCGCATGCGTGAGATGCTGTATTGTATTTCCTGTGGTCGATGCAATGGGTTATGTCCGACCCGTCAGGCAGATTCTGGACCCCGCGAAGGTGTGCGCGCAGGCATTGTATTGGGTACCCCCGAATCTTCCATCAATTATCCGTGCACACGATGTGGTGCTTGCAGCCTTGTGTGTCCCGTCGGAATACCCATACATCGTATCATGGCATGGAAGCAAGTACAGCGTGCCCAACAAGGAGCGCAGGAAACAGAATTAAAGGCTTGGCAAACCTGGCGAAAGGCCATGTTGGGTGAGGGTTGGCTCGGGATGTTTGGGTTCGACCAGAAGGCCCCTTCGATGATTCGCTGCCAAATGCCGGGGGCGCCCGAACTGTGGCAGCCGGCCGAAAAATCCTTCTCTAGGCGGCGCGCCATGGGACAGAAAAAATCATAACCTATGAAATTCGATAAAATAGACTTCAGTAACGAAGAGTTATTGCGCCTGTATTCTGCAATCCTGCTGCCCCGCATGATTGAAGAGAAAATGCTTGTGTTGTTGCGCCAAGGTAAAGTGAGTAAATGGTTTTCGGGAATAGGGCAAGAAGCTATAGCCGTTGGGGCAACATTGGCATTGCAGCCCGACGAGTACATTATGCCATTGCACCGGAATTTGGGCGTTTTTACGTCGCGACAGATGCCGCTGAATACCTTATTTGCCCAACTTCAAGGCAAAGAATCGGGGTTCAGCAAGGGCAGGGAGCGGTCTTTTCATTTCGGCAGTCGAGCGCATCATATTGTGGGTATGATCTCTCATTTGGGTCCCCAACTTGCTCTAGCGAATGGTACCGCCTTGGCCGCACGATTGGATCAGCAACCTAAAGTTTCTCTTGCGTTTACAGGGGATGGCGGAACTTCTGAGGGTGATTTCCACGAGGCCTTAAACGTTGCCGCCGTTTGGGAATTGCCGGTTATTTTTCTGATTGAAAACAATGGTTATGGGCTTTCGACCCCATCATCCGACCAATTCCGTTGTCAGCATTTTGTCGACAAAGGCATCGGATACGGTATGGAAGCGGTTCAGGTTGATGGAAATAACCTGCTCGAAGTTCATCGAACGGTAAAAAACTTGGCTGAATCGATGCGCCAAAAACCACGCCCGGTACTGCTGGAATGCATGACTTTTCGCATGCGCGGGCATGAAGAGGCCTCTGGCGTCAAGTATGTCCCTAAGGAACTGATTGAAACCTGGGCCCAGCGCGATCCCGTTCAACGATACGAGGAGTTTTTGATGCAGGAAGGTATCTTAAATGCGGGATTACGCGATGAATTTCGAAGTCTGCATCAGTCGGATATCGATAAAGCCTTAAAGGTGGTGTTTGCCGAGCCCGAGGTCCAACCGAATTGGGAGAAGGAGCGCTCGGCCGTTTATGCCCCGTTTAGTCTGCCTTTAAATGAAGATGTACCTGCAGCCGAGCGCGATCTGAGGTTTGTGGATGCCATTCAGGAGGGTCTGAAGGAAGCCATGAATCGGCACGATGGATTGGTGTTGATGGGACAAGACATAGCGGGCTACGGGGGTGTTTTTAAGGTCACGGAAGGCCTAATGGACCGCTTCGGGGCGGATCGCGTACGCAATACACCACTGTGTGAATCTGCCATTATTGGTGCTGCTTTGGGCCTGTCTATCGCCGGCAAGAAGGCCATGGTGGAGATGCAATTCGCAGATTTTGTGACTGCGGGTTTTAACCAGATCGTAAACAATTTGGCCAAAATTCACTACCGATGGGGGCAAAACGCGGATGTAGTGGTGCGGATGCCAACGGGCGCCGGCGTGGGTGCTGGCCCGTTTCATTCTCAGTCGAATGAGGCCTGGTTTTTTCACACGCCCGGACTCAAAATAGTGTACCCATCTACGCCCGCGGAGGCTAAAGGACTGCTGCTGACTGCTTTTGAGGATCCCAATCCCTATTTATTTTTTGAGCATAAAGCGCTTTATCGTTCCATTTCTGGACCGGTGCCTGAGGGCTATTATACCCTGCCTGTTGGTCAGGCTCGGGTGGTGCGCACGGGAAATGACGCAACAATTGTTACCTACGGCATGGGCGTTCATTGGGCCCTAGAAGCCATAGAAGAACTGGGATGCGATGTGGAGTTGATTGATTTGCGCACGCTCTTACCTTGGGATCAGGACACTGTACTGGAATCGGTCCGCAAAACAGGACGTGTTTTGGTATTGCACGAAGATTGCTTAACGGGCGGGATCGGCGGTGAGATCGCCGCTGTCATCGCTGATCAAGCATTTCGCTTTCTTGATGCCCCGGTTATGCGCCACGGTGCTATGGACA
>VGGT01000069.1 GCA_016868485.1 Bacteroidota bacterium | reverse complement strand
CTTTTGTGAACACACTCAGCGGGATCAAAGCGGCATTTTTGTTGGGCACTCAAGAGGAAAACGACCGAAACAACCTGGGCTTGTTTGCTTCAATCGTACACCTCGGAGCCGCGCCGCCCCTCCTCGGCGTAGTGCTGAGGCCGCCTGAGGCCCAACAAGATACACGCAGAATCATCCAAATCAACACACACTTTACGCTAAATGCCGTATCTGTTGATCAAATAGAGTCTGCACATCAATGCAGCGCGCGCTATCCTCCCGACCGGAGTGAATTCGATGCGTGCCAGTGCACACCTTGGTTCTCGGACCGTCATCTTGCACCTTATGTTGGAGAATCCCCGCTCAAAATCGGATTAAAAGCGATCGAAATCATGGACGTGAAGGCCAACAACAGCCGAATGGTGGTGGCAGCCATTACGGAGGTCCACCTTGAAGATAAGCTTCTGGCGATTGATGGCCAGATATTGCCCGCAGCGGCCCAGCTCTGCGGCGTGGTAGGACTCAATGCCTGGCATACCCATCATCCGGCCAAGAATATCCCTTATGCCCGGGTACTTTAAAGACACCAAGTGAAGGCGTTCCATTTACATTTATCAGACGTGCCCTGTAGTTTATCAGACGTGCCCTGTAGTTTATCGGACGTGCCCTGTAGTTTATCGGACGTGCCCTGTAGTTTATCGGACGTGCCCTATAATTTATCGGACGTGCCCTATCTTTATCGGACATACCCTGTAATTTATCCGAATGAATCAATTGAGTGTCCTCTGTTTACACCCAGTTTAGTATTGGCATCGACATGAACCCCATCAGCACCCATCGTTTGCTCATGATTCGGCCTGCCCGATTCGGCTACAATGAACAGACCCGCTCAACCAATGCGTTTCAGGCAAAAAACCACCCTCGAGGGCACGGGATCGACATCAAACTTGATTCCTCAGTTCCCGGAGACGACCGAAGCGACTCCATTTCGCGCCGAGATCCCTTCGTGCAACAAGCCTTGCTCGAATTTGACCAAAGTGTAGCGCGCATACAAGCGGCAGGCGTGCACGTTACCGTTTGGAACGACAGCCCTCATCCCACGAAGCCCGATGCAGTTTTTCTCAACAACTGGTTCAGCACGCACCCGGATGGGCGATATATTTTGTATCCCATGATGGCAGAAAACCGCCGAATTGAAATCGACCCTGTTCATGTGGGGGCCCTGGAGGGAATAGGACTTCATAAGAGCTTAGATTTAAGCCCATGGACCTCCCAGCAGCAGTTCCTGGAAGGCACGGGCAGCCTGGTTTTTGATCACCTGCACCGGGTCGTTTTTGCTACCGAATCGCCCCGCACCCATCGAAAGCCCGCCGAATTGGTGGCACAACACCTCAACTACACCCTAATTTACCTAAGGGCTCAAGACAAGCATGGAACGCCCCCATACCACACCAATGTTGTTCTAGCTGTTGGGCCCAGTATGGCCTTTGTATGCCTAGAAGTCCTGGATCCATCGGATTCTTTATCTACCCAACAACTGCTCCGACGCAACCAAAGACCACTGATTGAGATTAGTGAGGAACAAATGGGCTCTTATTGCGCTAATGTCCTGGAGGTTCAAAACACCAAAGGTGAACCGCAGCTGATTGCATCGCGGACGGCATGGAATGCATTCACCGAGCAGCAGCGCAAACAGATTTCGGGGCTTTTGAACCCCATTATACTCGACATCCCCCTAATCGAACGCGTAGGTGGCGGCTCAGCCCGATGTATGCTGGCCGAATTATTTGGTGTTCCCGCCAACCCTTAACCCCGTCAATAAAAACCTGTCTTTTGTTGACCCACGATATGGCCATTGTCTGGTTTAAGCGTGATCTGCGTTTGAATGATCATGCGCCATTGGCATCTGCGCTCCAAAAGCATGCCTGTGTCCTCCTTTTATACATTCATGAACCCTCCCTGCAGGCCGACGCCCGTACCAGTGAACGGCATCTACGCTTTGTCCATCAATCAATCCTCGACATTCAGAACCATATACCCATCGACTGCATTTTCTGGGCGATCGAAGGAGAAGTCGTTCCCGTGCTTGAGGGGTTGCACCAGTTGGTTGCCTTTACCCACCTATACAGCCATGAAGAAACCGGCTTAAAATTTACCTACGATCGAGATCGTTCGGTGGCCCAGTGGAGCAAAAAAAAGGGGGTTTCATGGATAGAATCTCCATCCCATGGCGTAGAACGACCTTGCACAAACCTAAAAGGCTGGAATACCCGGTGGTTTATGCGCATGCAAGAACCCATCGCGCAGCCCGATTGGTCAAAGCACACAGCCTTCACGCCTTCCGCAGAATGCCTGAATTGGCATCAAGCCCATGCCTGGAAACCGGTGTTCAGCCCAAGCACAAACAAAGCACTGATGCAGCCGGGCGGTGCGTCATTCGGCCAAAAATACCTCAACGATTTTTTTAGAACGGAGGCACCTCAACTATGGGCGTATGATCAGTAAGCCACTGGAAAGCAGGCGCAGCTGCAGTCGGATTAGTCCGTACCTCGCATGGGGCAACCTCAGCATGCGCCTGGTGTTCCACGCCTGTGAGAAACGCAGGCAACAACTGCGGACATCTGGAGCCAGCGCGGCCCATATTCGGTCCTTGGCCGCTTTCGCCACACGCTTGCTTTGGCACTGCCATTTCATTCAAAAATTTGAAATCGACGGCATGCTCGAACACCGCAATCAAAATCGAGCCTTCGATTCGGTAAGGAATCAGTTCGATGAGCATCGGTTCCAGGCATGGGCCGATGGCCAGACGGGTGTTCCGCTGATCGACGCCAGTATGCGTTGCGTTGTCCAAACGGGCTACCTCAACTTCCGAATGCGTGCCCTGTTGGTGAGCTTCCTAACCCATCACCTTTGGCTCGATTGGCAAAAAGGAGCCGAACACCTGGCACGTGCGTTCCTCGATTTCGAACCTGGCATTCACTACCCGCAGTTTCAAATGCAGGCAGGCTGCACGGGCATTCACACCATAAGAATCTACAACCCGATAAAGCAAGGAATAGAACATGACCCCAATGGACTATTTGTGCGGCAATGGGTTCCAGAGCTCATTCATGTACCAAACGAATGGATCCATAATCCTTGGCTGCTATCCCCCGACCAACAAATCCAGTATGCTTGTCGAATTGGAATCGACTACCCAAACCCAATAATCAATCCTGATGCGGCTGCTGCACATGCCCGAAAAGCACTGTGGGCCATAAAGGGGAGCGCCGAATGCCGAGCTTATGCTGAGCATATCTTACGCAAACACGGAAAAAAGACCGATACTGTATCCAATTCTGAATAAAGTGAACACCAATAAACGCCAAAATCCCTATCGAGGACCAATTTACCGAAAACCGCATCTTCCCCAAAAGGACTGTATTGTTTGCGGGAGGCCCTTTAGTTGGCGCAAGAAGTGGCTGCGGTGCTGGGATGAGGTAACCCACTGCAGCGATGCATGTAGAAAACGCCCGAGACCTGGTTAAAAGGCTGATTTTTGAGCCGTTTTCCACATTCATCGGCAAAAGTATGGGAAAAAAGGACGGGTATTAAGTATGAATAAGGGGGATGATTCACCACTATGCAGACATGGGGTTGATTTGTATCTGTCCACCGATTGCTCTGAGTACTTTCATGATGGTCTCAAATTGAGGCTTTGCCCCGTCTGATAAAGCTTTATACAAACTTGGTCTGCTCAATCCCGTTTCTTGAGCAATTTTGGTCATTCCAATTGATTTTGCCACATGACCAATAGCCGTTATCACATCAGATTCGTTTCCTTGCGCCAAAACACTATTTAGATACTCTGCAATCATTTCGTTGCTATCTAAATAATCAGCTATATCAAATTTTGAAGTTTCCATACCCATCCTTTACCCGGCAATACCCCTTCTTTACTCAGCCGTATCACTCCGACGCGGTTTTTCTGGAGCGCTCTTACGCCAAGGCCACGGCGAAGAAGCGGTAAAACCCCACATTCTCATCATGTGTTTATAGATCGACGTATTATCCTGAATGCCGGTGAATGCATGCGCACCAGGCCCATAGGCAAAAACCGGAACCATCACGCCGGTGTGCTTTTTGGTGGTGAACGCAGCTTCAATCCGGCCCGAAGACCAATCCCCTCCATTGATGGCAAAGCCACCGGTTTCATGGTCGGCCGTCACCACGACCAAAGTCTGACCGTCTTGTGCAGCAAAGTCGAGTGCCACACCAATCGCTCGGTCAAAATCAATCATTTCCCGAACGATATAATCGGCATCGTTGGCATGACCACCCCAATCAATCTGGGATCCCTCAACCATCAGGAAAAAGCCCTTGGTTGAGTCATTCAAATGCTCGAGCGCCAATCGGGTTGAAGTGGGCAGAAAATCACCTCTTCCTTCGCTCATCTTGGGGGCCTCTTTATCCCAAAGTAAGGCCGCCAAGCGACTTCCTTTTGGAATTTGGACGAGGGACGCCGAATCAAAGGCGGTATAAAAGCCTCGTTCACGCATATTGGCCGTTAGCGCACGTCCGTCCTTTCTCTGATCAAAGTACTTTTTACCCGCACCAATTATCAGGTCGACCTTACTCTCCATAATTTGGCGCGCAATTTCCTCATGCATCTCTCGGTCGGGAACATGGGCAAGAAATGAGGCAGGCGTGGCATGCGTTACCGATGAAGTAACCACCACGCCGGTTCGTTTGCCCATCCGTGCCGCCGTTTCTAAAATCGTTTCGCAGGCCATAGTATCGGAATCCACCCCTATTGCGCCATTGAAGGCTTTTTTGCCGATACTGAAGGCCGTTGCTCCTGCGCCAGAATCTGTGATGAGGTCATCGAAGGAATGGGTCTTACTATACCCCAAATGCCTGAATCGTTCAAGGTTCAATTCTTGCCGACCCGCCACCATTCCCGCGTATATTTGGGTAGCCCCCATGCCATCGCCGACTAGCAGAATAATATTTCGCGGCTGTGCTTGTGCCGCAAATTCGGCCGATTGACGTGCTCTATGCAGCGGCGATGATTTCTTAAGGCGTGGTGCAGTTTGTCCATCCGCACTCCCTGTGGACAGAAAAAAACAGCACAAGAAGACCGAAAAAACGAAAGAAATCGAAGAAACGAATGAAATTAAAATCGGGTGATGCATGGGCTTTTTCATGGTGCAAATCTAAGGGATGCAGGTAAGGAAACGTGAATTCGGGATGAACCTTTCGGGGTGAACCTTTCAGGATGAAACGTACAGCATTCAAAGTTATTTATTGCGAAGCCGCTGACTAAAGTCCCGCCTTCCTGAGCATCATGGCTTGAACCGCCGCAACAGTAATGGCGTCGGTAATCTCCCCCGACTTCACCCGAAGCCAAACCTCCGATAAAGGCAGCATTACGTATCTCAATTGCTCGGTTTCTTCAGGTTCAGCCGCGAATTGTTGGAGATCGGTGGCGAGAAAAACGATGCAATACTCATCGGTTACGCTATTCGACAGATGCATCCGAAGCAACACCTCCCAATGCCCCGCTTTTAAGCCAGTCTCTTCCAGCAATTCTCGTTGAGCAGAATGCAGCGGATCTGTATCGAGCTTGCCACCACCCTCCGGGATTTCCCATGAATAACAATCGATCGTGTATCTGTACTGACCCACTAATCCCATGCATCCCTCATCATCGATCGCTACAATTCCAATCGCAAGGTTTTTGAAATGTACTTTACCATAAATACCGGGTTTACCGGATGGGTTCAGCACCTGGTATTCCGTTAATCGAATCCAAGGATTGTCATACACCTCGCTTGCAGAAAGAGTTTTCCACGGGTTGGTCGACGCTCCCGCAAGGTCGGTAGACGCTCCCGCAAGGTCGGTAGACGCTCCCGCAAGGTCGGTAGACGCTCCAAAAGGAGAAGAAGACTGATCATCATGGCTCTTCATAGAATGATTTATGTGTGCAATTTATTTTTTTTGGGGATTGACTGAACTTTTTATTCTGAAAATCGTTCATAGAGTCAAAATCAAACAAAACCTATGAAGAACACCCTTATGATTGCAGTCGCAGCTGGTCTTTTAGCCTTTTCCTGCGGCAACAGTGGCCAAGAGGCCGAGAATGTTGATGTAGCAGCCGCAGCTGATGTTGCTGGCGCTCAAGAATTTTCACTCATTTCCGGGGAATTGAAGTGGACCGGAAAAAAAGTTAAGGGTGAGCATTTTGGTACCGTAGCGATCACCGAAGGCATGCTTCAAGCAGATGCAGGTGCATTAAAAGGAGGAAATTTTACCATCGACATGAGCAGCATAAAAGTGGAAGATATCACGGATGCCGAGCAAAATGGCGATTTGGTTGGACATTTGAAATCCCCTGATTTTTTCGCAGTGGACAGCCATAAAGTGGCTAACTTCGTTATTACAGCTGTAGAAGCGCTACCTGCTGCCGATGCTGAAGGCAATACCCACACCATTTCTGGTAATTTAACCATCAAGGGTATCACCAACGGCATTAAATTCCCTGCCATGGTTCAAATGGAAGCGGCTGCAGTAAAGGCCAACGCGAAATTTGACATTGATCGCACGCTTTGGAATATTCGTTATGGTTCAGGCAAATTCTTTAAGGGATTAGGCGACAAGATGATCAATGACAACATCACTTTAAACATCAATTTACAGGCCGCTGCGAAGTGATTCTTCGGCCATTTGCATCCCTAATGTAAAATCAAACTGATTAATCAATGCCGGCCTAAGTGCCGGCATTTTTTTTAGGTGGTTTCACCGTGCTCATCCAAAAATAGCCAGATAAGATTAGTCCGTATGAATATGGGGTGCCATCCACCTGGCTACATATTTTCCTAATATATCCGCTTCAAAATTGACCCGTGCACCCGCTTTCCATTGCTGAACATTGGTATGCGACCATGTGTAAGGAATGATGGCCACCGCAAACGACAAGTCACCGAGATGAGCTACTGTCAAAGAAACACCATCCAAACAAACCGATCCTTTTTCCACAATCAAATGAGCATAGGAGGCCGGAAAAGCAAATTCAATCCACCAACTACCATCACGCTCTGAAACGGATGTACATATAAGACATAGGTCAACGTGCCCTTGCACAATGTGCCCGTCCAAACGCCCACCTGCGGGCACACACCGCTCCAGATTCACCATTGATTTTAAATTCCACGCGCTCAGATTCGTGCGCAGAATCGTTTCTTCAATGGCCGTTACCCTATGCATTCCATTGGCCACCTCTACCACCGTCAGGCAAACTCCATTGTGGGCCACGCTCTGATCGATCTTAAGCTCTTTGCTCAAATCAGACCGAATCCAAATGTCCAAGTTTGAACCCACAGTGTCGCAGGCCGCCACTTCACCCATTGTTTCAACAATACCTGTAAACATACTTTAAATGACTTATCGATAAATTCCTACTACCCCATCGCGATCGACCGATTCGATACCCGAAAACACCTTGAAATTAATCCGGATTCGATAGTAATATGTTCCCTCCTCAACAGGCACCCCTTGCATGTTTGTGCCATCCCAATCGATCGAAGGTGTTATGCTCCGATAAACGATCTGACCCCAGCGATTGTAGACATACAAATCAATCGATTGCACAAACCGCCAACCCGGTAACGGGCGAAAAACATCATTTACTCCATCGCCATTGGGCGAGAAAACATTCGGTAATTCATATTCCAGACAATTCTCCGAGCATACCTCATTCACATATCCGCTTTCATTCCCACCACTATCGACCGCCGTTATTCGGTAACATCCCGCAACCGAAGACGTCAAACCTGCGTGTAACCAAGAGGGTAATGAATCGGCAGGCACCGATTTTAAGAATATGAATGGTTCACCTTCCCCAGCACTAAAATAGATTCTCCACGCCAACAAATCTGCGGCGCATTCAGGTTTCTGTTGCCAAGATAACAGGTTCTGAAAACGATCGCAGTCTGTTGAAACCGAGAGGGTGGGCGGACAAGGCGGTACGGAGTCGCGGGGAATTCCACACACTTGTTGTGCGTCGTTGTATAAAAGAGAAGGCATGCTCGGTGCATGATAGCCACCGCGACTCATCACAACATAGCAATAGCTGCGACCATTCACCAAACCGGTATCGAGCCATTCGGGGCGGGTGGTAACACCCAGCAACTGACGGAGGCCAGAAACGCCCTCGCGATACACATAAAAAGAATCATTTTGCCAAGGGGTATCCCAAGTCCAGGCCAAGCGCAGCCGCGCATCAAGTGGCTGTACCTGCAGAAACACAGAAGATGCGGGCGTATTTCGGCCCACCAGATCGAATGCAGGGCTTGAGAACAAATTTAT
>VGGT01000068.1 GCA_016868485.1 Bacteroidota bacterium | reverse complement strand
ATCGAGTCCCAGGCCGCATTGGGTTGCCGGGGATTTCGATAAAGCGTTGTTTCCAAAAGAGTAGAAGGAACCTGATCAAGTGCCATCAAATCCGCATCTATCCGCAGTGCCTGAAGACATTGCTGAAAGTGTTCCGCGACCCCTCTCGAGCGTGAAGGCACCCTACTGGTGGATGCCACGATCATGTATTCCACTTAGCCTGCTGCCCGTAATTTACTGAAACCCGATGCCGAAAATTGATTGCGGGCGTACGAAAGATTGACAATAAACTCCGTAGGTTTCGGGCTGGTCGTAGGTAGAGAAAACATAGCATCCAACAAAATCGCTTCTAAGATAGACCGAAGACCACGCGCGCCCAATTTTAACTCCATAGCTTGATCCACCACAAAGGCCAGCACATCGTCGGGCACCACCAAGCGGATATCCTCGAGCGCGAATAAATGCTCATATTGCCTCAAAAGTGCATTTTTAGGTTGCGTTAAAATAGTCTTCAACGTATCCTTGTCGAGCGGATTGAGGTATGTCACAACCGGTAGTCGTCCCAAAAGCTCTGGAATTAATCCATAGGATTTCAGGTCAACGGGTTGAACACACTGCAACAAATGGCCCGCCTCTGGGTCTTTTGAACCGCCGTGGCGCAGGTAGCCGATGGAACTCACACGCACCCGGCGGGCGATGATCTTTTCTAATCCGTCGAATGCCCCTCCACAAATAAATAAGATATGCCGGGTATCGACTTGCACAAATTTCTGCTCGGGGTGTTTGCGACCACCTTGCGGCGGGACATTCACCACCGTACCTTCAAGCATTTTTAAAAGAGCCTGCTGCACACCTTCGCCAGAAACGTCGCGGGTAACCGAAGGATTATCAGCCTTTCGCGCTATTTTGTCGATTTCATCGAGATACACGATTCCCCGTTGAGCAGCTTCTACATCATAATCAGCGGCTTGAAGCAAACGTGTTAGAATACTCTCTACGTCCTCGCCCACATAACCAGCCTCTGTGAAAACCGTAGCATCCGCAATACAAAAAGGCACATTCAACAACCGAGCGATGGAACGCGCCAACAGCGTTTTACCCGTTCCCGTCTCCCCAACAAGCATAACATTTGACTTTTCAATTTCAATATCCGCTTGTTGACTCTGATTAATCCGCTTGTAGTGATTATAGACCGCAACCGCTAAATGTCGTTTGGCTTCGTCTTGGCCAATGACGTAGGTATCCAAATGCTCCTTGATGAGGGTCGGACGAAGATTAGCAAACTGCCGGTGATTGCTTTTACCTGCCTTTCCCACATGCCGTTCCTCCTGCGCACGAACAATTTCACCAGCCTGAACCACGCATTGATCACAGATATGCGCCTCCATGCCCGCCACCAAAACCTTAGCCTGTTCCTTCTCTTTGCCACAAAAAGAGCAATGAATTTTGGCTTTAGGCATTATTGGGCAGTTTTGGGATTCCGTACGAGCACCTCATCGATCATTCCATAGGAACGTGCTTCCTCAGCACTCATCCAATAATCGCGGTCACTATCTTGGGTGATCTTCTCAAAACTTTGTCCACTGTGGTTGGCAAGAATCTGATAAAGCTCATCACGCACCTTGATGGTCTCCCTTAGGGCAATCTCCATCTCCGTGACCTGCCCCTGTGTGCCGCTCATGGGCTGGTGGATCATAACACGAGCATGTTTGAGGGCCGTACGCTTACCGGGCGCACCCGCACAAAGCAGTACCGCCGCCATAGAGGCAGCCATACCCGTGCAGATGGTAGCCACATCGGCATGGATGTATTGCATGGTGTCATAAATGCCGAGGCCCGCATAAACGGATCCACCGGGGCTGTTCACATAAATTTGGATGTCCCGACTGCTGTCAGAAGAATCCAAAAACAACAACTGCGCCTGAATGATGTTGGCTACCTCGCTGTTGATGCCAACCCCCATAAAGATGATGCGGTCCATCATGAGGCGTGAAAACACATCCATGCTGGCCACATTCATTGGGCGTTCCTCAATAATGTAGGGGGTAAGTGCATCTACTTGATGGCGAACCACCGCATCGGTGGTGTTGCCGCTCAAACCAAGGTGAGCGGTAGCAAACCGATGAAAATCGCGGGACATTTTACTCATATCAGGTTCTTTAACGGCTAATGTTCATCATTAGAACGACTATTGTTCATTAAAAGTTTGGATCATGCTGCGATATTCTTCATGAGACATCTCAACCTCGTTGGTGTTGATTTTGTTTCGAAGCAAATAACCCAATTTATGACGGCGAGCGGTGTCTTCCATCCTAAAGCGATTGTCTTTATTCTCAAGGTATTTGTCGACATAGCCCATCAACACATTCATGTCTTGCCGCATACCCGACTGCGCAAAATAATCAGAGAGAAAACGTGCTGCCGACATCTTCACATCTTCTTCAGTGATGTCCCAACCCGCTTCTTCCAGGGCAACCTTCATTTTCATATCCGAACGAAACCATTTCAAAAACGACTGAAATGACTCCTCCTGATCAGAAGATTGGGATTCAGTCGTAGATTGATACAGTTTTGCCAGGTAAGAGGTTGGCATTTCAAAATCAAACTCATCGAAAAAATCCTTTGTCAAACGCGCCCTGAGGTAGTCCTCAGCACTTTCCACAAAATGTTGCGCCAGCATATCCCTCATTCTCTCCTCTAATTCGGACTGATCAGCAGGTGGATTGCCTTCAAAAGCCTTGGCATACAGCTCCGGCCCCAATTCAGCTAATCCTTCTCTGATCACATAACGAACCTCGAGCCTAAGTTCTTCCTCAGCCATTGGGATCCGATCAGCCTCCACCCGCATCAGGGCAGTCCATTCCGATTGGGGCGCGTTCATTAACCGACCCAAACTGGTCTGGGTGCTGTACCCCTCTCCTATTCCAGTCAATTCGGCCCGCAATGAATCATCCGGAATGGTATCGATGTCCACAGAAAAGGTCGTGAACGGGGGAATGGTTTCTTGAGCATCCTCTACGGGCAAACGAGCCAAGCGTATCATCAGGCGATCACCAGCCTCTGAAACGGGCGGAAAAGGATTTTCAAAAAATCGCCGACGCAAATCAGTGATTTGCTCAGCTACTTGCTCGTCGGATGGCGTTACTTTATGGAGATCGTAAACTTCCGACTTCAGCGCGGTTGAAAACTCAGGTTTTAAGCCTAAAGCAAAGGTGTATTCAAAATCCGGCATCACCGAAACCCCGTCTTGTTCGTCGAGTTCAGGCAATGTTTCTTGCACAGGCCGAGCAATAAGGTTCCATCCCTGATCCTGTATGTATTGGTCTAGCCGCACTGATGCCAGCTCGGTGAGTGTGTCGCGGAGTACGTACCGACCAACCGAACGCTTAATGAGCCCAAGCGGGGCCATTCCTTTCCGAAAACCAGGAAAAGCGGCATCCCGTCTGTATGTCGTTAAACCCTTATTAAATGAGTCATTATAGTCGGCCTGCGTTACCGTTAAAAAAACCTTGATGTCGAGCGACGTTTCTTGTTCGTGTCTGATGTTCATACGTTGATAAGGAAGGATGTTCGGTGGCGGAAGCATTGGGCATTAACCCAAGGACTACACCACCAAAATGAACATCCGGTGTCTTCAATAATAATAAGTGCGGATGGAGGGACTCGAACCCACACGCCTTGCGGCACCAGATCCTAAGTCTGGCACGTCTACCAATTTCGCCACATCCGCAGAATTTTTCTGTTTTCCGATACGGCCATCCGCGCCTCGGCGAATACAGATGATCAAAGAACCAAGATCCTTCAAAAATGTATTCCTCAAACAGGGATGCAAAGATAATCAAATACCCAGTCAAAAAGTAAAAATCCGTAGATTTACAAAATAACCCTGTCATCAATTAGCCGTCACATCAAACGCCCCCAATTAATCCGTGGAAATCCCCAACGAATCACTTGCTGAACCTCTTGTTCAGCCCATAACGGATGCCGAAACAGAACGTCAAGAAATCCTGCGCCGATACAGACGTTTGTTGCGGGCCATGCGCCCATTTCTAAAAAAGGGGGATAAAAAACTGGTTCGGGCCGCTTTTGAAATGGCATTGGAGGCACACGCCCAAACACGACGCAAGTCGGGCGAGCCATACATCTATCATCCACTCGAGGTGGCCCGAATTGCCGTGGAAGAAATTGGATTGGGCACCACCTCAGCCATCTGTGCCCTGCTCCATGACGTGGTTGAAGATACCGATACAGGGCTCAATGACATCGAAAGGGAGTTCGGAAATGTGGTGGCACGCATCATTGACGGACTTACTAAAATATCTGGCCTCTACAACCGCCATACGAATCCGTCTGAACAAGCAGAGAATTACCGGAAGATGCTCCTGACCTTGGCCGATGATGTTCGTGTAATCCTAATCAAACTGGCCGACCGCCTGCACAATATGCGGACGCTCGAGAGCATGAGCAAAGATAAGCAGCTCAAAATCGCCTTCGAAACCACATTCTTGTTTGCCCCGCTCGCCCACAGACTGGGATTGTATGCCATCAAATCGGAACTGGAAGACCTCTCTCTGAAATACACCCATACAGAAATTTACCGAGATATTGCCCGGAAACTGCAGGAAACCAAGGCACGAAGGGATCGTTTTATCCGGGAGTTTATCGAGCCTGTTCGGGCGGCTATGAATGGAACAGGGCTTCAATTTGAAATCAAAGGCAGGCCCAAATCGATTGTGAGCATCTGGAACAAGATGCAAAAGCAAGGCATCACCTTCGAACAGGTATACGACCTTTTCGCCATCCGAATCATTATGGACAGCAGGCCCGAGTTTGAGAAGGCCGATTGTTGGAGGGCCTATTCAGTGGTCACAGATCTGTATCAACCCAACCCCAACCGACTGCGCGACTGGATATCCACCCCCAAGGCCAATGGTTATGAGTCGCTGCACACCACAGTTATGGGACCAGGCGGACGTTGGGTAGAGGTCCAAATACGAACCAAACGAATGAACGAAATTGCAGAAAAGGGATTGGCCGCGCATTGGAAATACAAGGATGTCCAAAGCGATAGCGCGTTCGACGAATGGCTCCGCCGCATCCGTGATGTCCTTGAAAATCCCGAGCCGAATGCACTGGAATTCATCGACGAATTCAAATTACAACTGTATGCCAAGGATGTGTTCGCATTCACGCCCAAAGGAGACCTCATCAAACTCCCTGGGGGCGCTACAGCCCTGGACTTTGCTTTCGAAATACACACCGACATCGGCATGAAGTGCATCGGGGCGAAAGCCAATCACAAAATTGTGCCTTTGAGCTACCCCCTTCAGAACGGCGATCAGGTTGAAATTCTAACCTCGGGCATTCAAAAACCTCGAGCCGATTGGATGGGATTTGTGACGACGGCAAAAGCACGCAACAAAATCCGGCATGCCCTCCGCGAACACAAGCGTGAGCTGGCCCAAGAAGGAAAGGCACAACTGGAGCGCAAATTGCGACAATGGAAGATCACCGGCCATGATGAACTCATTCAAAGACTCGCCGGTCATTTTAAAACCAGTTCGTTGCTCGATTTTTATCAGCTCATTGCCACCGAAAGAATCGCCATCAATGATATACAGGCCTATTTGGCAGGTGAGAAATCCGTGTCCAAAAAAGTCAAAGCTCCGCGCCTCAATGAAGATAATTTTGAGCGTATGGTGCGCTCGAGCAATCCGACGACCGACGATATGCTCGTGATTGATGGGGGCATTCAAAAAATCGACTACCAGCTGGCCTCATGCTGCCATCCGATACCCGGAGATGAAATTTTCGGCTTCGTGACCATCGGTGAAGGCATAAAAATCCACCGGGTGAACTGCCCCAATGCGGTAAACCTGTTGTCGAAATACAGTTACAGAGTTGTGAAGGCCAAATGGACCCTGGCATCTGAGGTTAGTTTTCTTGCAGGCATTAAAATCACAGGAATCGATGATGTAGGGATTATCAGAAATCTTAGTGATGTTATTTCAGGCGATTTAAAGGTAAACATGCGCTCCATCAGTGTGGTTTCTAACGACGGAATTTTCGAGGGCAGCATCATGGTGTATGTCAACGACACCCGACAGCTCGATACGCTCATCAAGAAACTGAAAGCGGTAAAAGGGATACAATCGATCGACCGAATCGATGCCTCCGAGGAGGATTAACAGGCAAGACTCATTTCGATTATTTTTGCCTCCTCATTTGATTTCATCCCTACCTTGATCGCCTTAAATTATTTGAACGCTAATTCTTTTATCCATGTTTTTTGCATTAACGTCCCATCTGCATAACCCAATTTGTTGACCAATGAAGGTGGATGTAATACTCGGATTGCAGTGGGGCGATGAAGGCAAAGGCAAACTGGTGGATGTGGTTTGTCCGACATACCCCATCATCGCTCGATTCCAAGGTGGGCCAAACGCTGGGCACTCATTGGTCATTCACGGTAAAAAAATGGTGCTCAACACCATTCCATCAGGGATATTTCGGGATGGCAGCATCAATGTAGCCGGCAGCGGGATGGTTTTGAATCCGGTCGGTCTCCTGCGCGAAATCAAAATGCTTGAAGCCAGCGGTGTACCTGTCAAAGATCGTCTGGTTCTTTCCCGTCGTGCCCACCTCATTCTGCCCACCCACCCTCTGCTCGACGCCGCAATGGAACAGGCCAAGGGCGATGAGAAAATCGGCAGTACCTTAAAAGGAATTGGCCCGGCCTATTCCGATAAAACCGCCAGGCAAGGGATCCGTTTGAGTGATCTCGATAACGGCCGATTCGATACCAACTTTAAGGAGCAAATTGCCCGCCATACCGATGAACTCAATCGCCATGGATCTGATCTCTCCGAGCTCAACGCGCTGTGCGACGAATGGAAGAAAAGTTTAGACGAAATCGCGGCATACCAGCGAACCGATACTGAATTTTTCCTCAACAAAGCCCTGGATCGTGGGGAAGCCATACTTGCCGAAGGGGCTCAGGGCACCCTGCTTGATTTAGAATTCGGCTCATATCCGTTTGTCACCTCCTCACACACCACTGTGGCCGGCGTATGCTCTGGCTTAGGGGTGGCCCCGCAGCGGGTAGGAAAAGTGATGGGGATATTCAAAGCATATTGTACACGTGTCGGCAGCGGTCCTTTTCCAACCGAACTCAACAACGAAACAGGCGAATTTTTGCGGCAAACAGGACATGAATTTGGCGCAACTACGGGGCGGCCACGCCGATGTGGATGGATTGATTTACCTGCCCTACGCTATGCCATCATGCTCAATGGGGTCACGGATCTGATCATGACCAAGGCAGATGTTCTGAGTAGTCTGCCTGAAATTGGCGTATGTACGCATTACCGGACCGCGAATGGACAAACACCATACTTCCCTTCCGATTTGGATGGTGTTGAACCCGTTATCAAAATGATTCCCGGTTGGAATCAATCTTTGACGGAATCAACATCCGAGGATGCCCTGCCTGCCCAGCTCCTCCGGTATATCGATTTGCTTGAGGATGAGTTGGATCGGCCGATCCGGATCGTTTCTGTCGGTCCTGACCGACGTCAAACCATTCACCGAAGATAAACAGCATGGAACAGCCCCGGATTCTCAAAGAGCATGCCGGTGAGGAAGATTTTTACCAGCTACTCGACGCCGTTTCATCGTTCAGCTATGTGGTTGCATTGTGGTCTCATACCCCCCTTTCAGCCCAAGAGACGACTGCGTTTCCGCTTCATTACTTCGAAAATGATGGCTGGATCGCGGCATCAAACAGCCCTCTAACATCAGGTGGCCATACAGGCAGTCTTTCTGACTTGAGGAATGCTATATCCCACAACAAGAATCACTTATTTGGTTTCTTTTCATACGATCTTAAGAATGAATTGGAGGAACTTCACTCCACAGGTACGGACCCATTCAGCTTCCCAAGCTATTTCTTTTTTGAACCAGAATTGCTTTTTCGTTTTCAGAACGGACGCATCGAATGCCTGAACATCAGCCACGAATGGTTTGAATATTTAATGAACGCGATGCGTGCGGCTGACTCGGATCGGATACTTCCCTTAACAGAAAATGGCACCCATTTCGCTGCGCCAACAAATTCAGGCGAAAAAGTAGAATTTGTTCCCGTTGTGTCGCGCGCCGAGTACGAGAAAAATGTGCAGATCATCAGGCAGCACATTGCTGAAGGTAATGTATATGAATTGAATTACTGCATTGAATGGCAAGCCCAATCCGTTCAATTATCACCCATAGAAACCTGGAAATCCATGAATCAACGTACACAAGCGCCTTTCTCGGCATACGTTCGAATGGACCATCATTATCTAATGAGTGC
>VGGT01000067.1 GCA_016868485.1 Bacteroidota bacterium | reverse complement strand
ATCAAAGCAAACGGCTAAGCCTGGTGAGCAGCGGCGACCGATCAGCCAAAATCAGGACTTACAACTACCCGCAGAGCCGGGTTACCGATCACCGCATTGGCATGACCCTTTATTCACTCGACACCTTTCTTGGTGGAGACATCCAAGAAATGATTGACGCACTGGAGTTGGCGGAAAATACCGAAAAGATGAAATCGGGGGTTTAGGCGGACAAGAGCGGGACAGGAGCAGGACAGGAGCAGGACAGGAGCAGGACAAGTGCAACCCAATCGTTTTAGTACTTATTGTTCATTAACACCTTTACCAATCTGTTTGTGTTATTCACACGAATGAAATAAATGCCGCTGGCCAGGGCAGTTAGGTTGGGATGGAAACGCTCCTGCTCAATGATTTGCGTAGCTACGATTCTGCCCGTGGGTTCCATCCACTCTAGTGATCGTCCGATCCCATCAGCCGAAACTTCAACTATTGTTTCGCTGCTGATCGGATTCGGGTATATCTTTAAATGAGTGGTCCATTCCGTCTCACCAGGCACCGATGTGGTGTTGCGCGGTGCAATTTTGACAATTCTGTGGGTGTAGGGTTGGGTATTGCTCCAGGAATTGCCGTTGGTGGCTAAATATAGGTTGCCAGCAGGATCGGCGCAGACATCTCTGAGCCGACCATACCAATTGGTTAGGTATTGAACCTCCGACACCAAGGCCCCGGTGTCGTTTTGAAGACTGAGCACATACAAACGTGCATTTTTTAGGGCAGTGAGCAGAATCTTATTGCGAAAAACAGGGAGCGCATTGTTGTTGTACCACATCATTCCACCGGGAGCCATGGTGGGTGTCCAGGCGACAATCGGTTCGCGGACATTGTTTTGAGCACAATATTGGGTTTCAGTCGGCTGATCACAAAAACCCGCCACCGTTGGCCAACCATAGTTGCCCCCCGGCGCAAGAACATTCACCTCATCATCGGTCGTGGGACCGTGCTCAGAAATATAAACCTTCCCATTTAAAGGATGGTAAAACATCCCCTGAGCATTACGGTGCCCAAAGGTGTATACCAGATTTCCTGGAAACGGATTATCGGCCGGCACACTTCCATCAGGGCGCATGCGCAGCACCTTGCCCGGCAATTGCTGGATATTGAGGGGTGCGGAAAGAACCTGCGCATCCCCTGTGGTCATGAGCAGACTTCTGTCGGGCAAAAACAAGAGGCGGCTTCCGTTGTGGGTTGTATTTCCTGGAATATCGTTGAGGAGAACCTCGGGGCTCGTGAGCTGTCCGCCCGTTTCACTATAGGTATAGCGCACCAATCGTTCACGAATGTTGCTGCCTGTTAAATAGGTATAAACCAGATAGACCCATGGCGTATCGGCAAAGGACGGGTATAGGGCCATTCCGAGCAGTCCGGATTCACCGGAGGCCTGGCAATCGGAAAGCGTCAGCAACACTTGCTGTTGCCCCGTTTGTGGGTTCACCCGGCTCACCCGACCGAAGCGCTCGGTCATCCAAATATGGTTATCGGGTCCCCAAATGATGGTCCAAGGAATATCAATTCCTGAAATGACCGTAGAAGTATCGACCAAGGTGCCGCCAATATTGACTTGGGCGCTTAGGTTATGGGTGTGCATAAGCATCAGCCATGCTATGGTAAAAGTACATATAATTCGACTCATAACATTTTTCATTTTAACAATTAGATGGGCAGCATGTGCAAAAATAAACGACACTTGCAATAGTCGAGCCCCTATTTTTGTTGAATGAAGCAAACCTACAACGAAATATTGGATCAGCGGTTGGTGGCGGTAATGAAGGGCCTGGTGATGGACGCCACCCGTAAGGCCTCGTCGGGACATCCCGGGGGTGCTTTTTCCTCCGCAGATTTTGCTGCTATCCTGTTCAGAGAATACCTCAGGTTCGCCCCGCAACACCCAAAATGGCACAATCGGGATCGTTTCGTGTTGTCTGCTGGCCACGAATCGATGTTATTGTATAGTCTATTGCACCTGATGGGGCTGCTCTCATTGGATGAAATAAAAGCATTCCGACAATTCGGCAGCCTCACACCCGGGCACCCCGAAGCCCACCTGACTCCAGGGGTAGAGGCCACCACTGGACCGCTCGGACAAGGTATTGCCATGGCCGTGGGGATGGCCGTTGCGCAACAACAACAAGCGTCTGTTTTGGGTAGTGAATTTGGGGGTAATCGGGTGTTCTGCTTAGTGGGCGACGGAGACCTACAGGAAGATGTTGCCCTAGGTGCCTGTCAGCTCGCCGGTCACTGGGCGCTCCATTCTTTGGTGGTCTACTACGACAAAAACGATCAGCAAATTTCGGGTCATACAGATCGTGTTAGCTCAGTCGATTTTCCTGCGCTGTTTCGCGCGATGCAATGGGAGGTACTGGAAATCGACGGTCATGACCACCATGCCATTCGTCAGGCGCTCGATTTCGCCTGCGCTCGCGAGGAAGGTAAGCCCTTAATTATTATAGGGCAGACCGTAATGGCCAAGGGGGCTGCCACCATGGAGGGCAGCCACAAAACCCACGGTGAACCGCTGAAGACCGACGAAATCGCGGCCACCAAAACACGCCTTGGCCTCGATCCCGAGGATTTTTTCCAGGTACCTCTAGAAATATTGGATTATTTTCAGTCGCACATACGCTCGTTTAACAGGCAGGCCGAGGAATGGGACCAAATGGTTTCCCGAAAAAGGAAAGAAGATGCCGATTTTCGGGTAATTTACGACCAATATTTTGCCGAAACACCCATAGAATGTGATCTGGCTGCTTCTCCCGCCGGCACCCAGGTGGCCACGCGGGTGAGCTTTGGCAAGGCCTTGGAATCGATGGGTAGGAAATCGAATTCGATCATGGGCGGATCGGCCGATTTAGAACCCTCCAACAACACAGCGGCCTTTGCCGCCGCAGTTGGGGAATTCAGCCCATCCCACCGAAGGGGTCGTAACCTTGCCTTTGGCGTCCGCGAATTTCCTATGACGGCTATTGGAAACGGCATGGCCTTATACGGGGGATTTTTACCATTTGGGGCCACCTTTCTTACGTTCAGCGACTACTCACGCAATGCCATACGCATGAGTGCGCTGATGGAACTCCCGGCACTGCACGTTTTTACCCATGACAGCATATTTCTGGGCGAAGACGGACCAACCCATCAATCGGTGGAACATCTGATGAGCCTCCGCCTCATTCCGCAGTTGCAGGTATGCCGGCCGGCCGACGAGCGCGAAACCCTGGCCTGTATGCGGGTCTGGGGCCGTGGCGGAAAGCGCCCCATGCTGTTGGCACTCACCCGGCAGGCTGTGCCCGTTTTGGAAGGCCCTGTTGAAATAGAACGCGGCGCCTATGTTTGTTATGATACAGGGGCGGATTCAATGAACCATCCTGTAGACCTGATCATCTACGCCAGCGGTTCCGAGGTGTGGGTGGCGCGAGAAGCTGCGCATCGGCTGAGCCAGATGCGGGGCATTCGGATTCAAGTGGTGTCTGTTGTGTGCTGGCTTTGGTTTGAGGAACAAGACGAACAGTACCGCGCGCAAATTCTTCAGCAGCGTGTTCGTGCCCGGGTTTCCATCGAGGCGGGGAGCACCTTGGGTTGGCAGCGGTTTACGGGGATGAACGGATTAAACATCGGGGTCGATCGTTTTGGGCATTCCGCACCGGCTGAGGCACTGGCCGCTCATTTTGGGCTCCTGCCTGAGCAAGTAACCCAGCGGATTGACGACTACCTAAACCAATTGAGCGCTTGAAAACGGCATCGGTCAGTGACGGGTCTCCCACGGAATCTGCTGACCGACTGAGTTTGCTGTTATTGGGCTGCCTCATGGCACTTCCCCTTCTCCCCGAATTCATGGTGGGCTATGTGCTGATTGCCTGGTTCTCTTGGCGCTTGCACAAGCGGAACTTAAAAGAGGCCTTTATCCACATCCCCCGATCATTTTTGCTCATCCTACCCTACTTTATATGGTATTTTTGGCGGTGGTCGGCCTCGGATTGGAACGTGGAAGGGGGGCGAATTTTGGCCATGCACCTGCAATGGGTCCTGTTTCCTATACTGCTCTACGGCCTTCATCAAGACCTGTTGGATGCTTTTCAAAAGCTCGTTCATTGGCTGTGGGTTCTTGTTGTTTTGACTGCAATCGCTCTTGTTGTAGAAGGTGGCATAGAATGGACGCTCCGTGATACACCCATTTTGGGCTTCTCAGATCATCCCCTGTTCTACATCGGACTATCAGATCCGCTCATGCATCCTGGTTATTTGTCGATGATCGTCGCTGTATTTATGGTTGTGGCCTCTGCGGTTCCTCGTCCGCCTTGGCTTACGAAATGGCGCTTTCTAATCGGTCAACTTTTTCTATTGACATTCATCGTGATGCTCTCATCTCGGATGATTATGGCCGCATTGCTGTTGACTTGGCCTTTGACTGGCTTTTTTCAGTCGTTATTCAATCGAAAAGGTCTCCGCGCCACCGGCTTTCTTGCTTTGCTTTTGGCCCTTATATTCGGACTTGGTCTATTACCAGAGCCGATAGACAGCAGAATTCGAGAATTATCGCGCATTGAATATCAAATAAACGCGCAAAACCTCGAAGATTTTTCCGGTGTTACCATCCGATTGGCCGAGTGGAAAGGGGCATTGTTTGCCATAAAAAATGAACCCCTGCTGGGGCATGGTCCAGGTTTAGGCCATTATGCCCTGATGAATGCCTATGATAAATTGGGATTTCAAGTGGGCCGTCGTTTTGAATTCAATGCCCACAATCAGTACCTGCAAACAGCCCTGGATTTGGGCTGGCCTGGCACGCTGCTCATGATCTTGTCGGTTTTGGCCATCGCCTACCCGTATGGATCCACCAGAAATCGATTGGTTCTGTGGTTTTTGGTTTTCTTTCTGCTTTCATCGATTACAGAAAGTACGCTCCTGAGGCAAAGAGGCGCTGTGATGCTGGCCCTCTATCTCCCATTATTTGGATTCATCGCACCCAAGAAAGTTGGGGATCAGGCATAAAGTGCCCCCAAAATCCGGTCGACTTGTTGCTGATTTGGCTGAAGGGGATGCTCCGCCATTTCCTTGAATAATGACTGAAGCGCCAGGCATTCATCGGTACAAATACGGTCGCCGGCTATGATATGCTCCGCTCGGTTTCGCCTGGGGTCAGCTTTGTCCAAAAAAAGTACCGAAACCAACAGGTCGTTTGTAAAATTTCTTTCCATATAGTGGTATTCTTAAAAATCATGACCAAAAAACGCAAATGTTGACCACTTGGTATATTCTATCTTTGCAAAAAAAAGATGACGGTTGTTTTGTTTTTTGTGGGCCTCGCCCTATTGGTATTGGGATCTGATTGGCTCGTGCGTGGCGGCTCAGGTCTGGCTAAAAAATTCCGTATTCCTGACATCGTGATTGGCCTAACCATCGTTTCGATGGGAACCTCCCTACCCGAATTATTGGTGAGTTTGTTTGCTGCCCTCAAAGGCAGTTCCGATATTGCAATGGGAAGTGTGGTAGGCAGCAATATTGTCAATATCTTGTTTATTCTGGGGTTATCGGCTTTGATTGGCAGGCTAACCGTTCAAAAAAACACAACATTCATTGAGATCCCCATAGCCCTTGGTACCGCACTGTTGCTCACCTTCATGGGGGTTTTGTCTGCCAATCCGGTCTTGAAAACAGGGAGCATGGGACTTGTGCACGGCATTATTCTACTGGTGTTTTTTGGACTTTTCTTGTACTACATGCTTTGGATGACCAAACAAAGTAGAAACCAAGAGACGGAGGCAGAAGACCAATCAGAAAATACTGGAAAACCTTCTTTACTTTTGGTGGGAATGCTGGTTTCGGGCATCGCATTATTGGCATGGGGTGCTGATTTATGTGTGAACAATGCGGTCTTAATCGCACGGTCTTGGGGCGCTTCAGAAAGCTTAATTGGACTGACCTTGGTGGCGGCAGGAACTTCACTCCCCGAACTTTTTACGTCGGTAGTAGCCACCATCCGCAAAGAAAGTGACATTGCGATCGGCAACGTTGTGGGGTCTAACATCTTTAATGTTCTGCTTATTCTGGGAACTTCTTCCAGCATTCATCCCATACGTTATTCCATTGGAATGATTTCCGATATGTGGGTCATGTCTGCCGCATCGCTTTTGTTGTTTGTTTTGGTTTACCTCGGAAAACGCCATACTTTGGGTAGAATGGAGGGGCTGATTTTTTTATTCGCCTATTCGGCTTATCTTTATTTTTTGATACAGCGTGGATGAAACGCGCATACCCCTCCTGAGGAATATTGAGAACGTCAATGATCTCCGGCGGCTGGGTGAGCACCAACTTCCTGTTCTGGCCGATGAGTTACGCCAGTTCCTCATTCATGAAATTAGCGAACGGGGGGGGCACTTTGGCGCCAACCTGGGCGTAGTTGAGCTCAGCATAGCCCTTCATTATGTATTTCAAACACCCCGGGACGCTTTGGTATGGGATGTGGGCCACCAAGCCTATGCCCATAAAATCCTAACCGGCCGCAGGCATTTATTTGCAGGAAATAGGACTTTTGGCGGAATCAGTGGATTTCCCAGTCGATCAGAGAGCATTTTCGATTGTTTCGGAACGGGTCACGCCAGCACCTCAATCAGCGCCGCAATCGGAATTGCCCATCAAGCCCTTTCTTCTCACTCTTCACCTCGACCCCGTTCCATTGCCGTGATAGGCGACGGGGCTTTGACAGGGGGACTGGCCTATGAAGCCCTCAATCAACTCTGCGGATCTAATCTCCCAATTTTGATCATCGTCAACGACAACCAAATGAGTATCGATCCGAATGTAGGCGGAATGAGTAAGCACCTGGTCCATTTGAAAAACGTCCAGTCTTTGGAGCCAGCCAACTCTATTTTCGATCAGCTCGGGATTCCCTACACCGGTCGTGTTGATGGCCACAACCTAACAGAACTCATAGTGGCTTTACGCGCTTGGAATGACAATCCCAAACCGAGCGTGATCCATGTTATTACCCGCAAAGGCAAAGGATTTCCCCCAGCCGAAGAGGAACAGACCCGCTGGCACGCCCCTGGCCGATTCGACAAGCTCAGTGGCCAATCCATTTCTGAAAGGCAGTTACCAGGGCCCAAATTCCAAGATGTTTTTGGCCAAACCCTTTTAGAATTGGCAAAGGCCGACCAGCGTGTGGTAGGAATTACGGCCGCGATGCTCTCTGGCACTTCGCTAAAAATGATGAAGGATCAAATGCCCGACCGCTGCTTCGATGTAGGGATTGCGGAAGCACACGCCGTTACCTTTTCTGCAGGCATGGCAAGCCAGGGTGCTCGGCCCTTTGTGGCCATTTATTCCACTTTCCTTCAACGGGCCTACGACCAGATCATTCATGATGTGGCGCTGCAAAAATTACCTGTTGTTTTTTGTGTAGACCGGGCTGGTTTGGCTGGTGCTGATGGGCCGACACACCACGGTGCATTCGACATGGCCTATCTGTCTTGCATTCCCAACCTAACCATTGCAGCACCCCGAAATGCAAAGGAGTTAAGGCTGATGATGTACACGGCCTTAAAGCATGATTCCGGACCATTTGTCATTCGATACCCACGTGGACATGCGCCGGATCGACCCGATCACGATCCTGTCGATTCTCTCATGCCATATACTGCACATTGTTTGGTCGCTGGAAGTTCGGGGATGGTGATCTCGGTGGGCCCGATGGCCAGTTTTGTATCGGATGCCTTAAATCGCCTAGATCGAACAGAGGATATTGCCCATTGGGATCTGCGTTTCGTGAAACCCATCGACCCGCAGCTGCTGCATCACGCCCTGTCCCACCCATTTGTGTTGGTGGTGGAAGACGGATGCCATCGAGGCGGTTCGGGTTCAGCCATTGGTCATGCACTTCTAGAGGCCGGATACCGGGGAAAATTCAAGGTAGCCGCACTGCCCGATGCATTCGTTACCCATGGAAGCCCGGATGAATTGTATGCATTGCATCGATTGGACGCCACAGGCATCTTCGAACATCTGCAAGCATTGCTTTCCGATTGACTCTACCCTTCCTCCGATTGCTTCTACCCACGCTACGATTGATTCTACCCTCGCTACGATGATCCTACCCTCGCTACGATTGACTCTACCCTTCCGTTCTACCGCTTCACAAACCTGAGGCGTCCTAGCCCGTTGCGCGATATAAACTCCAGAATGTACCATCCATTCGGTAGGGCACTCAGATCCAATTTGAGGGCATCACCCTCCGGCCGCCCGGCCAATGCAATGCGCCGACCGGAGGCATCCACCGCAACCCAATCTGTTTGGTGATTCAGGTCGA
>VGGT01000066.1 GCA_016868485.1 Bacteroidota bacterium | reverse complement strand
ATTTCTGTTACCCAATAACTACCACCACTACGTTAATTTATACAGACATACCTTTCAACACGGGGGAATCTCATTGGAAGAGATGATCATTCCTTGGGCACTCTACACACCGAGATAGGTATTTTCGGAGGGCTATCCGTATTGGGACTTGCCACAAATTGGTTAGTTTTGCAGCATGGCGCGCTGGCTGTTAAAATCCGAACCGTTTGTGTACAGTTTCAACGACTTACTGCGCGAAGCTGAAGGGATTTGGGATGGTGTTCGGAACTACCAAGCACGCAACAACCTCGCTGCCATGAAACCCGGTGATGAAGGTTTGTTTTACCACTCCAACTTAGGAAAAGAGGTGGTGGGGCTTATGCGGATCGTGTCTGATCCATTTCCTGAAAACGGATTTCCCGACGGTCCTTGGGTCGCGGTGCGTGTGAAGCCCATTCGTCTGCTTCGGCAATCGGTTTCGCTCGCTCGAATGCGCACACATCCTGACTTGCATGACCTCGCGCTCATCAGACACAGTCGCTTATCGGTTATTCCACTCACTGAACTTCATTTTCATACAATTTTGGCGCTCGAAAATGAAGAAAATCTTGAAGAACCGGCATTTCCAGATGGATCGAGCATCATGCAGGGCAATAGAGCAAGCACAGCGCCCGGCAAGGGAGCAAGCACAGCGCCCAGCCATAGAGCAAGCACAGCGCCCAGCCATAGAGCAAGCACAGCGCCAGTTAAAAACACGACGACATGATCCTTGAAAGTCGTGTTATTGTTCGCCCGGCGCATCTGTCGCTCATCCTGCAGCGCCTGAGCGAGGAATTGTTGGAGCGGCATCCTGGCTTTCATAACACGGTGCTCATTGGTCTTCAGCCTCGTGGTGTTTTTTTTCTCAATCGACTTGCGCAGGTCCTTCAGGCACGGATTGATGATCTATCGCACGAAATGGATGGATCCCCCGAAGGGCATCGCTTGGTTTCAGCGCAACCGGGTCGGTTGAACATACCCGCGCAGGGCGCATTGGATGTCACCTTTTATCGCGATGATTTTCGTCATCGTTCAGAACCATTATCGGCACATACCACGCAACTCCCATTCAGTTTGGAAGGAAAAAAAGTAGTTTTGGTGGATGATGTCTTGTTCACAGGTCGAACGATCCGTGCAGGATTGGATGCATTGCTTGATTTTGGTCGACCCGATCGCGTTGAATTAATGGTTTTGGTATCTCGAAGACTACGGCAAGAATTTCCCATTCACCCCGACTATTGCGGAATGGAAGTCAACACCCACGACGATGAGCGGGTTCGGGTTTGCTGGGATGAACCCGAGGGCGCCCACATTACCCTGATTAAAACAACCGGATGAAGGCACTGGCTCAATCAAACCTGATTAAAACAACCGGATGAAGGCACTGGCTCATTCAAACCTGATTAGCATCCGCGACCTCAGCGCCGAAGAGATCGATTTGATTTTCACGACAGCGGATAATTTTAAAGAGGTGATCAACCGCCCCATCAAAAAGGTCCCTTCATTGCGCGACACGACCATCGCTAATCTTTTTTTTGAAAGTTCGACCCGCACCCGACTCTCATTCGAACTCGCAGAAAAGCGTCTCTCGGCAGATGTAGTTAACTTCTCCGCATCGGGCAGTTCGGTGTCAAAGGGCGAGACATTGATCGATACCGTGCGAAATATTCTCGCCATGAAGGTAGACATGGTGGTGATGCGCCATCCTGATGCGGGTGCTTGCCAATTTTTGGCTCGACATGTTTCCTGCCCGATTGTGAATGCCGGTGATGGCGCCCATGAGCACCCCACACAAGCACTTTTAGATGCATTTTCGATTCGAGAGAAAATGGGCTCTGTGCAAGGGAAGCGTGTGGCCATATTTGGCGACATCCTTCATTCAAGGGTGGCCCTGTCTAATATTTTCTGTTTGAAGGCATTGGGAGCAGAGGTCATGTTGTGTGGGCCAGCCACCCTCATGCCTAGAGGCATCGAGGAACTTGGTGTTGGGGTAACCCATCAAGTGCGTGAGGCTTTAGCGTGGTGCGACGTGGCTAATGTTTTACGCATCCAACTCGAGCGCCAACAAACACGGTATTTTCCCTCACTCCGCGAATACACCCAAGCCTTTGGAATCAACCGGAAATTACTCGATGAAATCAAGAAAGAAATTGTGATTATGCATCCGGGTCCCATTAACCGTGGGGTAGAGTTGTCTTCGGATGTAGCGGACTCGGGTCGTTCGATTATATTGCAGCAGGTGGAAAATGGGGTGGCCATACGCATGGCGGTATTGTACCTCCTAGCCACGAGGCCTCAATTGATCGAATAATTTTCAGGATCCCTATTATTTTCAGGGTCCAGTAATTTTAAGTATCCTATAATTTTCAGGATCCCTAATGACAAGAGGGACTTGGCGAACGTGTTGATTCGCTCTGAACAGAATTCGTGGGGCTGTTTTGTATGTCCGGACTGAGTAATGGAATGCCAAGCCCCATTCCGCGAAGCAGCATCCAAATCCCGAGTAAAAGGGTGATTGCGGTGCCGAAATGAGCGGAACCGCGTACAGTTCCGAAGCGAAGTGCTCTTTTAAGAAGGGATAAAATCAGTAATCCAGGCACGGTCGCCAAGCCGAAAATGCCCATGAATAGTGCTGAATAAAGCGGGTGCCCCATCACAACAGCACCTGCCAGTGCCGTGTACAACAGTCCACAGGGAAGAAGTGCGTTGAACGCACCCGCAATCAGTTGTTTTTGGAATCCCGCTTGGCGAAAAAATCGATGTTGAATCGGTCGAAGGGCGAGCCAAATGAAGTTGAGTCCCGGAAATCGGGATTGGAGCCTTGGCCAAACCGCCAAGGCCACAAGCAAAAGTCCACCTACGATCGACAGGCCTTGTTGCCACCCAAGTAACTTAAAGTTATGTCCAAATGTTCCGGCCAGCCAGCCGAAAAGAGCATATGTGCCCGCCCTTCCGATGTGGTAGGTTATTCGTAACAGCCAAAATCTCACAGGATGGCTGTTGTTGCCATGCGGTAAGGCCAAAATGAGCGGTCCACACATTCCTATGCAGTGAAGGCTCCCCACGAGCCCCAGAATGAGCGCACCCCATAATCCGATCGCGACCGGTTTCATGGTCTATGGACGTTATAGCGTTTAGCATAACCCGCTCCATCCTTCCATGCATGCAGGGTAACCATCCAGCGACCGCGAGCCAAATTATGTGATGCAATCCGGCCATTGGTGGCTGTAAACTGTTGCCAATTCCAAACAAAATCGAGTGAACGTTGATCAGGTTTGTAAAAATGTACCCAGCCACTATCAGAGTCCATGAGCAAAGTAGGAATATACATCACCAACGAATCATTTTCCCAAATAGGAGGAGTGTTTGAAGGGTTAGCCCGATTCCAGCGGTCAACTTGCATGCGGTGTTGATCATATTCAGAGTCCAATTCATAATAGTTGTCGGCTACCAATTCTGGTGGATTTTGGGTACTGTAAACAGCAAAGCCGATCATAAATCCTGCAAATACGATGAAGGAAATAAGAATGCCAATTGGCCAGGTAATGCGCATGGGGAAATAATGGATAAGGGCTAGATGTAAGTCAAAACTGAAATTGGGTGTGCACGCGTTCCAATAGTTGCCCACCACTTCGAACCTCGATGGTGATGGGTTTGGATTGGAAGGTCTTTCTCAATGGTGTCGATTCGGAGGGAAAATAGATGAAGAATGCACCCTCTCGATAGCCTTGTGGGGGTATGATAAGCGAATGACCGATCATGTCCAGCGAGCCAGTTTTCGAAACTAATTGAAATTCCACAGGCAGCTCTTGGAACGTTTTATTGATACTTTTGACCATAAATAGGTTTCCTGTTCGACCATCTGGCAAGTGTTGAGGCGCCTGGCCTCGAGCCCTCAAAATACTGGTTTCAGTTTTGGTTCGGGAAACGAGCAAGTATCCAAAAGAGCCAGTGAGTACGCCAAAAAGCAGGGTATAAAGGATGATTCTTGGCCGCCAAAAGCGCGATTCTTGTCGACCTATACCCAATTCTGATTCAATACGCACCAGTCCTCGGGGCTTGTCAATGGCATCCATGATCGCATCGCAAGCGTCGATACAAGCTGTACAATGAACACATTCGAGTTGGCTTCCATTACGGATATCGATGCCGGTCGGACAGACCTCTACACATTGAGCGCAGTCGATGCAGTCACCCATGCCTTTTTGGCGCTCTCGACCGTGCTTTCCCCTCGGTTCACCGCGTACAAAATCATAAGCCACCTGAGTCGTATTGGGGTCAAGCAGAACTCCTTGTAGCCGGCCATACGGACAAACAATCGTACAAACCTGTTCCCTGAACCACCAAAAAACCCCAAAAAAAATGAAAGTGAATAAAATCAGACTTAAAAAGACACCAGGGTTGTCAGAAATGGGATGATTCACCAGCGACCAAACCCGTTCACTACCCAAAATATAGGCTAGAAATGTATGGGCAATTATTGAAGATAATGCGAAAAACAGCACAAATTTCAAAGTCCGCTTTCTTAATTTAATTGGGTTGCTCCAAGGTAAACTGGCCAATTTTCGCTGGGCAGATCGATCGCCATCGATAACATATTCAAGTCGTCTAAAGAGCATCTCCATAAAGATGGTTTGCGGGCAAATCCATCCACAAAACAATCGGCCTTTGACTGCTGTAAACAGTACGATTCCAACCACCAATGTGATAAATCCAACAAATAATATCTTAAAATCTTGCGGCCAAAATGCGACCCCAAACAATATAAATTTGCGCTCCAATATGTTGAACAGCATTAAGGGATGTCCATTTACCCGCAGAAGGGGCCCAGCAAACATCAGGCCCATCAGGGCATAACTCAGCCAAATCCTCCTGTTGTAGTAGCGCCCGTTCGGTCTTTTTGGGTAGAAGAATACCCGTTGCCCCTTAGAATCGATGGATGTTAGCGAATCCCGAAAGGAGGGTCCCTCGTGGGCTGGAATATTGGGCGCATTGATCATATGAACGTGCTAATTGGCGTTCATCTTTGGTTTTTTTGAGAGCATAGAGATACTTTTGTCGTGTAGTGTCCCCTGTGGTTCCTTGGGCTGTGCAGGTGTTGTTCCATGAAGTCGGTTTTGAATATAGCTCGCCACTTGTAAGATTTCTCGCCTGCTTAGGGTGTTGTTCCATGGAATCATGCCCTTTTCTGGGACGCCATTGCTTATAACCTTAAAATAATCTTCGGCGGTATTCCCGTGCAGATAGTATTGGTCGGTTAAATTGGGTCCAACCGTACCCCCGCCATCAGGACCGTGACATGGCACACAGTTTTTGGAATAAATTTGTTTCCCTGCTTCAAGATCTGTTTCCTTTTCCATGAAGGAAATGGGTAATTGGCCTGCAGCTGATGCTTCATAAGCCGCCAATTCTACCCGAGCCGCTTCCATTTCCATGGCATACTCCTGTGATTGAGAGGGTGCCGTTTGAAAAACATGATAGTTCAGTAGATAAATCAGCGCGAAAACGAAGGTCAGGTAGAAGAGGAACACCCACCACGGAGGAAGGTCATTGTCGTATTCTTGTATGCCGTCATAATCGTGGTTGGTGAGTTCATCGCGTCTCTGTGTCATGGTATTCGGGGTTAAGAGGTTGAGAATCATTCAGAGGGAGTTCCCCGTGTTGTTGGATATAGGTTTTTTCTTGGCGAAATACCCAAATGAGCATTCCGGCGAAAAACGTGAAAAAGAGCACGAATGAAAAAATGGGGTAGATGCTAATTCCAGCGATGGACTCGAGCGTATTTCGGATCATGGAGTGATGATTTGAGTGGTGGTTGTCTGTCGAATATCAATGCCTAATCGTTGCAAATAGGCAATAAGAGCCACCATTTCACTGTGGCTGTGGGTACTGATGCCATCCTTTTTTAGGCGTTCGGTAATTTGCAAGGCCTGCTCGTTGAGTAAAAGGGAGGCATCGTTTACTGTTTGGCTTGAATACGGAACACCGAGTGTGCGCATGGCGGCTACCATATCGCTGGTGAGGCTGGTGTCAATAATATTCTCTACCAACCAAGGGTAAGCCGGCATAATGGAGCCCGGACTCATACTCTCGGGAACCATCATGTGGTTGTAGTGCCAGCTATCTTGGTATTTGCCTCCTATACGGTGAAGGTCAGGCCCTGTGCGTTTGGAGCCCCACAAGAAGGGGTGGTCGTAAACAAATTCTCCAGCCTTGCTGTATTCACCATATCGTTCGGTTTCTGATCGGAACGGACGAATCATCTGGGAGTGGCAACCTACACAGCCTTCTTTAATGTATACATCTCGACCATGCAGTTCGAGGGGTGTGTACGGTTTGACAGAAGCGAGGGTTGGAACATTCGATTTTACTAGAAAAGCGGGCATGAATTCGACGATCCCACCGATAAGAACGGCGAGGGTAACCAACACGGTGAACAAGGCGGGTTTTCCTTCCAGGCGTCTGTGCCAACTAACTGCTTCATGTTCGTTGGTGTCTCGCTGTGGCACAAGAGCAGGTTCATCCGAAATTAAGCTCCCGGAAGCTGCTGTTCGAATGAGGTTATAGGCCATAATTAAGGCGCCTATGAGGTATATGGTTCCACCCAACGCACGAACCATGTACATAGGTATGACTTGCAGTACCGTTTCAAGGAAATTCGGGTACTGCAATGTGCCCTCTGCTGTGAACTGTTTCCACATGAGCCCCTGTGTTATTCCACTCCAATACATGGCTACCACCCAAAAAACAAGGCCGATGGTACTCAGCCAAAAGTGCATATTGGCCAGACGCAGACTATACAGTTCGGTTCTAAAAATTCTGGGAATGATGTAGTATAGAATGGCAAAAGTGAACATGCCATTCCATGCCAATGTTCCCACATGAACGTGTGCCGGAATCCAATCAGTAAAATGGCTCAGTGCATTGACGCTTTTAAGGGAATGCATCGGCCCTTCGAATGTGGCCATGCCATAGCCCGTTACCGCCACAACCATCATTTTAAGCACAGGGTCCACGCGAACCTTATCCCATACCCCGCGCAGTGTGAGAAGGCCATTGATCATTCCTCCCCAACTAGGAGCAATGAGCATAATGGAGAAGACCACCCCAAGCGATTGGGCCCAGTCGGGTAGAGAACTGTAAAGCAGATGATGAGGGCCAGCCCATATGTAAATAAAGATGAGCGACCAAAAGTGGATAATCGATAAACGATAAGAGTAGACCGGACGATTGGCCGCCTTAGGCATAAAATAGTACATCATGCCGAGATAGGGTGTAGTAAGGAAAAAGGCAACCGCATTATGACCATACCACCATTGAACCAGTGCATCCTGCACGCCAGCATAAAAACTATAGCTCTTAAATAAGGTGAGCGGCAGTTCAAAACTGTTAACAATATGCAGTACCGCAACGGTCACAAATGTGGCTATGTAGAACCAAATCGCCACATACATATGCTGTTCCCGTCGGTTCAATATGGTCATGATCATATTCAAACCAAAAACCACCCACATGAGTGTAATGGCGATGTCGATGGGCCACTCCAATTCAGCATATTCTTTTGAGGTGGTATAGCCCAGGGGAAGGCTAATGGCGGCGGCAACTATAATGAGTTGCCAGCCCCAAAAGTTGATCTGACTGAGTGCGTCGCTCCACATTCGGGTTTTGAGCAAGCGTTGAAGCGAATAGTAGACCCCCATGAAAATGGCATTGCCCACAAAGGCAAAAATTACTGCATTGGTGTGGAGGGGTCTTATGCGGCCATAAGTAGTGTATTCGGTATTGAGGTTTGCTTCGGGCATAAAGAGCTGAACAGCAATGAGCACGCCAACCAACATGCCCACTATGCCCCAGAGCACAGTGGCCCAAGCGAAATTCCTGACAATTTTGTTGTCGTAATAAATGGTGGTTTGTGGCATAACAGAAATTAATTTTTGGTTATTGATGGTTGTTTTCGGTTTTCTTGGGGCGCTTCGGGTAGATCATCAAACAAAATCCGTATAGAAGGAGTGAAGTCATCGTTAAACTGCCCTTTATTGAGATTCCAGATAAATAGTCCCAAAAAGAGCAGTCCAAGCAGAAGACTGAGCCCCATCAAAATGGCTATAATGTTCATTTTGGCAGGTATTTGTGGGCGAGGTGCCGTGTTAGGAAAACGGAGCTAATTAAGACGGTCAATGAGCTTAGGGGCATAAAAACCGCGCTGAGGAGTGGAGTGAGCTTGCCGCTGAGCGCGAAGGACAGCCCGAAAATGTTATAAGCCAATGAAAATATTAGGTTGATATACAAAACACGAGGCAAGGCGCGCACAAATGCCAAAATTTTGGGTAATTGGGTGAGCGCCCGTCCCGCTAAAATGACGTCACATGCAGGAGAAAATTGACCGCTTTTTTCGCTAACCGCAATGCCTATATCTGCCGACTGCAAGGCGCCTGCA
>VGGT01000065.1 GCA_016868485.1 Bacteroidota bacterium | reverse complement strand
CAGACCCCACTCTTTGATTCCTGGTGTATCAATAATTCTTAAGTGGGGTTCGGGGGTAAACATCTGGGCAAATGTGGTGGTGTGGGTTCCTTTGCTCGAAAACCTACTCACCTCACCGGTCTTCAGGTTCAAATGACCAAATAGTTTATTGAGTAGACTGCTTTTCCCAACTCCTGAAAATCCACTGATCAGCGTAGTTTTAGCCTGTAAAAGTTTATGTACGGAATCGACTCCATCGCCCCTGAGTGCTGAGGTGCACAATACAGAATAACCGGCATTCGAGTAGATCCCCGAGAGTTCTTTCGCTTGATCCCATTCCTTTTCCGACCATTGGTCGGCTTTGTTCAGCACCAAAACCGCATCGATGCCGTAGGCCTCGGCGGTTACCAAATAGCGGTCGATGAATCCGGGTGATATTTTGGGCCGTAACAAGCTGGCCACGATCATCACCTGGTCTATGTTAGCGGCCAAAACATGGTGCTGTTTGCTCAGATTGGTTGCTCGCCGTATGATGTGATTAACCCTCGGCAGGATTTCTGTGATGACCGCCTCCTCGTGATCATCGAGGTGCACCCGAACGTGGTCACCCACCGCTACAGGATTGGTCTTCGCTGAATCATCGAGTCTGATTTTACCCCGCAAACGGCACTTCAACGTTTGGCCTTGGCCCGCATCCACTTCATACCAACTTCCAGTGGATTTAGTGACCTGTCCAATCGTCATTCGGCCAATATTTAGTTGGCGCTGCGTTGAACACCCGGGTTGGGTTCAATCATAGACATAAGGTCGACTGCCTTCTGTACTTTTTCTGGGAGCAGGGCGAATGCCAAGACGTCCGACATGCGGTCTACATAATGGAATTCGAGGTCGCGAATGTAGTCTTGCCTAATTTCTTCAATGTCTTTGCGGTTCTGTTTGCTCAGAACTATAAAGCCTATTCCGGCTCTTTTGGCCGCTAGGATCTTCTCCTTGATGCCGCCAACCGGTAAAACGCGGCCCCTAAGCGTAATTTCCCCGGTCATGGCCAATTTCTGACGAATTTTTCGTTGGGTAAAGGCCGAAACGATACTCGTGAGCATCGTGATTCCTGCTGATGGCCCATCTTTGGGCGTGGCACCCTCAGGTACATGGATGTGGATGTCTACCGAATCAAACAAACGGTGATCGATTCCCAGTTCACGCGCATGTACTTTTACATAGGCCAACGCAATCGAGGCCGATTCCTTCATTACATCACCCAAATTTCCGGTGATGTTGACTTTTCCCTTTCCTCGGCTCAAGCTCGTTTCAATAAAGAGGATGTCACCGCCGGCCGAGGTCCAGGCCAGTCCGGTAACGACCCCCGCAATTTGGTTTCCTTCATATTCGTCGGGGTCAAAAATGGGGGCACCCAAAATTTTGTGGCAATCGTCGCGGTTCACCTGCACCCGGTAGGGCGTTTCCATGGCCTTGTGGCGCGCAAACCCCCGAACCATGGAGGCTATTTTCTTGTCGAGGCTGCGCACGCCCGATTCGCGGGTATACCGTTCGATGATGTATCTGGTCATCGCTGCCTGGATCGAAAAATCATCTTTTGTGAGTCCATGCTCCCCCAATTGTTTGGGAATGAGGTATTTGCGTGCAATTTCTTGCTTTTCTTCCAGTGTATATCCATTAATTTCAATGACCTCCATTCGGTCGAGCAGAGCGGGTTGTATGCTCGATAAACTATTGGCGGTGGCGATAAACAGGACTTTGCTCAGGTCGTAGTCGACCTCGAGGTAGTGATCGAAGAATGTGCTGTTTTGTTCGGGATCCAATACTTCCAGAAGGGCGGATGAGACATCGCCCCGGTAATCACTGCCCACTTTATCGATCTCATCGAGAACCATCACGGGATTGCTGCTGCCCGCTTTTTTCAAACTCTGTATGATTCGGCCCGGCATGGCGCCGATGTATGTCTTGCGGTGCCCGCGGATGACAGCCTCATCATGCACGCCACCAAGGCTCATGCGCACATATTTTCGACCGATGGCACGCGCAATACTCTTTCCCAAGGAGGTTTTACCGACGCCAGGGGGTCCCACAAGCAAAAGAATTGGGGCTTTCATATTGGCTTTGAGTTTCAACACCGCCAAGAACTCCATAATGCGGTCTTTCACCTTGTCGAGGCCGTAATGGTCTTGATCCAGAATTTTTTGCGCCCTTTTTAGGTCGAAACGATCCGTGCTGTAGACATCCCATGGTAAATCGAGCATCAATTCAACATAGTTGAGCACCACGCTGTAATCGGCAGCCGCTGGATTCATGCGCTGCAATTTGTCGATTTCTTTATCGAAATGCTGGCGCACTTGAGCGCTCCACTGTTTCTTTTTGGCGCGCTCACGAAGGTTTTGCGCCTCCAAGTCGGGGGTTGCCCCTCCTAGTTCTTCCTGTATGGTCTTGAGTTGTTGGTGAAGGAAATATTCGCGTTGTTGCTTATCGATATCAACCTTGACCTTACTTTGAATCTGATTTTTTAACTCCAGCATTTGGAGTTCTTTATTGAGCTGTGTGAGCACGTCCGTGGCACGGTCTTTTAGACCCTCCATTTCGAGTAGGCGCTGTTTCTCAGCCACATCGGTATTGAGGTTGCTGGCGATAAAGTTGATGAGGAAGGCTGCGCTTTCAATGTTGCGCAGGGCGATGGCAGCCTCGCTGGGGATATTGGGCGACTGCTCAATGATTTGAAGGGCCATATCTTTCATGGAACCGATCAGCGCCTCAAATTCCTTATCGTTCTTGCGTGGCTTTACATCGCGGTGGGGCGTCACCCGAGCCCTGAGATAGGGTTCAGTACTGGTAATCTCTTCCAGTCGAAACCTTTGTCGACCTTGAATGATCACCGTTGTATTTCCATCGGGCATACGGAGCATTTTCAGGATGCGCGCAACGGTTCCGATGTTGTGCAAATCCCCTACACCGGGCTCTTCGACAGATACATCGGTCTGGGAAAGGACGCCAATGATTTTGCTGCCACTGTTGGCATCGCGAATAAGCCGAATGGATTTGTCGCGGCCTACCGTTATGGGGATAACAACACCAGGAAACAATACGGTGTTGCGAAGGGGTAGTATGGGGAGTTCGCCTGGGAATTCTTCGCTCGAGTCTTCCTCCTCCTCAGTAGGGGTAGAAATGGGGAAGAAGTCTGCGTCGGTTTCGGCATCGTCGTCGTAGCCGTGCATATGTTCGAATGGTGATGATGGATTTCTTCTGCTCATGGGCTTAGGTAGGGAACGTCTGACAGCTTGTCAGCCAATTAAGAAACACTGCACTGCAATTAAAGTGCCATTTAGTGGATCAAACGTATTCGAAGGGATGGAGGGTGAATTTAATTAGCCATTGGGGTTCGATGCATCTCGGTTCCATACCTGAAATTGCTCAATTTCCTGCAGGGAATCAACCCATTTTCCCCGAAAGTTAAGGGCCCGATCGTCGAGATAGATATCGGCCATCGGTTTGCCAAAACTCCAGATTTTATCGTAAGGAATGCCGTGTTCCTCGAGGTACGTTTTCATCCGTTCCTCTTGAGGAGGATGATCATTTTTGTGGTATATCTTGTTGGTTCGCGTACTAAAAATATAGATTTTCCAGCCCTTTGCGCTCAGTTCGGTGAGTGCTTCACGGGTGCCCTCAACGGGTGGGTCATATATTTCGCCCCCTTGCCAACCCCGGCTGTAGGAATGAATGACACCGTCAAAATCGATGGCAATGGTCATTTGAATAGTTCTTGAAGGCTGAGTGTTTCGCCGACCACAATGCCTTTTTCTCCTTCGCGGAGCGAACACATTTCGTTTTGGGCGTCGTGTTCAAAAAACAACAGCCAGTTTTCGCGGGCGGCGCGTGACAGAATGTCTGATTTTTCTTGCAAGGTCAATAAAGGCCGGGTGTCATAGCCCATCACCCAGGCAATGGGCAAATGAGCAACGGATGGCAACAGATCGGCACAATAGAGTATTTTTTGTTGGTTTACCTCCAACAAGGGCAACATCATACCGTCGGTATGTCCATCGACCAACAATACATCCAATCCGGCCGCCTGTTCGCCGCGTTTCACCAAGTGAACGCGCTGTTGATCGAAAAGTGGGGCGAAATTCTCCGGTAGAAAGGAAGCGCGTTCGCGTGGGTTTGGGGAGGGATAGGCCCATCGGTATTGATCTTCGCTGATCCAGTAGGTGGCGTTGGGGAAGGTCGGCACCCAAGACTGTTCGTCGCTCGATCGACGAACGGCACCCCCGCAATGATCGAAATGGAGGTGGGTGAGTACCACATCGGTGATGTCGCTGGGCTGAATGTCCTTCGACTGAAGGCTTCCCATCAAGGTAAACGCACCGTGGGGTTCGTAAAAACTAAAAAATTTGGCGGATTGCTTATCACCCAGGCCTGTGTCGATCAGAATGAGTCGTTCGCCATCGGCAATGAGTAGGCAGCGCATGGCCCAGGTACATAAGTTATTGGCGTCGGGGGCAATATGCCGGCTCCAAAGCGTTTTGGGGACCACGCCAAACATGGCTCCGCCATCGAGTTTGAAAAATCCTGTATCTATGCTCAATACGTCCACTGCGACCTAAAAATAGGTGAATTTACCATAGGGTGCTTAAGCGCATGATAAATTATATTCGGGATCGCCCACAAATTCGGATATTGCAGGCTGATTTTGGCTTTGGTTTGTTTGGTAGCTATGCGGATACACTTTATTTCTATTGGTGGTGCAGTGATGCACAATTTGGCCTTGGCGCTGGCTGCTGAAGGCCATCAAATTAGTGGGTCCGACGACCGCTTCGAAGAGCCCTCTCGGAGTCGACTCGAAAAAGCAGGCCTTTTGCCTCATGAAACCGGTTGGTTTCCGGATCAATTGTCGGGCTCCATAGATTTGGTGATCTTGGGCATGCACGCCAAGTCAGACAACCCCGAACTCAAGCGCGCGCAGGACTTGGGCTTGAATATTCAGTCCTTCCCGGAATATGTATCCCGAAGAAGCGCAGGTAAGCTGCGCTTGGTCGTTGCGGGTAGTCATGGCAAAACAACCATCACCGCCATGGTGATGCATGTGTTGCGTTTTCACAAGCGTCCGTTCGATTATTTGGTGGGCAGCGGTGTGAAGGGGTTCGATGTGATGGTTCGGTTAACCGATGATGCGCCGGTTATGGTGATTGAAGGTGATGAATACCTCAGCTCCTGTCTCGATGCTCGTCCAAAATTCCTCCATTACGCACCACAGGCATTGGTGATTTCAGGCATCGCTTGGGATCATGCCAACGTTTTTCCGACACCTGAACGCTACAGAGAGGCATTCCATGCGTTATTGGCTTCACTCCATCCGGGGGCTCGCGTGGGATACCCCGAAGGGGACAGCGCCTTAGAGGCTCTTTGCTTGCCTTTCAGCCAAACACTGCAGGTGCGGGCCTACAAACCGGCAGAATATGTAGTGGAAGACGGGTACGGATTTTTGAAAACCTCTCTTGGAAAGATTCCGTTGCTCGTTTTTGGTCGACATAATGTGGAGAACATCGCTGCCGCACGTTTTTTGACCGCCGAAGCCGGTATACCCAAAGAAGATTTTTATCAGGCCATTGCCTCTTTTCCTGGCGCAGACCGGCGCCTCGAACGGGTTGGACATCGGGTTGGTTGTTTCGTATACCGTGACTTTGCCCATGCCCCTTCTAAGGTGATGGCAAGTGTTCGGGCAGTACGCGAGCAGCATCCTGATTCCTATTTCACCGCTGTTTTGGAATTGCACACTTTTTCGAGTCTGCGCAGTGATTTTTTGCCCCAATACCGCGATACCATGAATCAGGCCGATCGCGCGGTGGTTTTCTATCAACCTGATTTGGCTGCAGAACGTGGGCTTCAAGCACCAACTGAATCCGAGTTGAGGACTTTTTTTGGTAGGGAAGATCTGGAGGTACGAACAACAACTTCCGAGATCATAGATGATGCGCACAAGGCCCAACAAAATGGCGTCCTTTTGCTGATGAGTTCAGCCACATTTGGTGGCCTATCGACGGAAAATCTATTATTAAACAATTGATACTTATTAATAACCTATTATGCTTCAGCTGACCCGTCCACTCGCTTTTATTGATCTCGAAACAACCGGACTCAGCATCAGCAGCGATCGTATTGTTGAAATTTCAGTATTAAGGGCTATGCCCGATGGCACCACGCAGACGCTCACCCAACGCATCAATCCAGAAATCCCCATCCCTATGGAGGTTACAAAAATTCATGGGATTAGGGATGAGGATGTAGCGAATGAACCCACTTTTAAGGATTTCGCCCCCAAACTCATGCAGTTTATTCAGCATTGTGATTTTGCTGGCTACAATTCGTGTTACTTCGACTTGCCTATGTTGGCTGAGGAACTGATGCGGGCGGGGCAAGATTTTGATTGGACCGACGTTCGGATGATCGATGTTCAAACTATTTTTCATAAAAATGAGCCCCGCGACCTGAAGGCCGCCTACCGCTTCTATTGCCAAAAGGATCTTGAGGGTGCACATTCCGCAGAAGTAGACATTCATGCTACCTACGAAATTCTTCTGGGTCAACTCGATCGCTATCCAGAATTGAAACGCGATGTGGATTTCCTGCACCGATACACCATTCGCAACAACCAATCGGTAGATTTGGCCGGCAGAATCGTGCGTGATGCACAGGGTAGGGAGGTATTTTCATTTGGAAAGTACAAGGGACAAGCCGTTGCCGAGGTTTTCGCACGCGACAAAGGTTACTACCAATGGATGATGGATGGTGATTTCCCTGCCTACACAAAAAAAATCATCACGCGCATTCGACTAAACGCCTTAAACGCATCGTAGAATGGGAACGCTGGCAACTGATTTTTCGCGAGTCAGCCAGAGGGAGGACGATCTGTCGGTTGGTTTACCGAAGTCGGGTACAGAACCGCGTGTGGCGGTTCATACGTTGGGGTGTAAGCTCAATTACTCAGAAGGGGACACCATTAGTAGGCAATTCACCAGCAAGGGCTATCGATTGGTCGAATTCGACAATGAGGCAGAAGTTTATGTGATCAATACGTGTTCGGTAACGGACCACGCCGACCGCAAGTGCAAGAATTTGGTTCAGCAGGCGAGGCGAACATCACCTCATGCCCGTGTGGTGGTGACCGGTTGCTTCGCCCAATTACAACCAGGCGCTGTTTCTCAAATTCCCGGAGTTGACCTGGTGGTGGGTGGGGCGGATAAGTTTCGCATCCTTCAAAAATTGAATATAAAATCGTCGGGTGGTATTATGGCCGAAATTCATCATGGCGAAACCCGTGCGCTCACCACATTTGAACACTCGTTTTCGCAGGGAAACCGAACCCGATCCTTTTTAAAAGTACAGGACGGATGCGACTATTCTTGCACGTTTTGTACCATTCCGGGAGCGCGCGGCGCCAGTCGTTCGGGCAATCCCCATGAATTGCTCCAGCAGGCGAAGGATTTGGTGGCTTCAGGTGTTCGGGAAATCGTGCTGACGGGTGTGAACACGGGCGATTACGGCTGGGTGGGAGGCAATCTGAACCGGGGGCCAGCGCGGCCATTGGGTAATTTTGGGGATTTATTGAGCCTTCTGGCCGAGGAAAGCGGTGCAGGGCGTCTGCGCATCTCCAGTGTCGAGCCCAATCTTCTAACGGATCGCATCATTGAACTCATGAAGAAGCATCCAAACCTGATGCCGCATGTGCATATGCCCTTGCAATCGGGCAGCGATGCGCTTTTGGCCCGAATGAAAAGGCGCTACCGTTCGGCTCAATACGCAGACAGGGTGCAGGCGGTTCGTTCGGCTCTGCCCCATGCATGCATTGGCGTAGATGTGATTGTGGGTTTCCCCGGCGAAACCGATGGTCTGTTTATGGAGACCCATGATTTTATTCGGGATCTCGAGGTCTCCTACCTGCATGTGTTCACCTATTCCGAGCGACCGGGAACGGATGCCGCAGCGATGGAAGGGAAAGTACCCAATGGGCGACGATCGGATCGAAATCGTTTACTCACACACCTGGGTCAACGCAAACGCCTCGACTTTGCTCAAAGTCATGTGGGCAGCTCGAGACCCGTTCTCTTCGAACAGGAGCGCAAGGGCCAATGGATGCAGGGTTATACCGATAACTACATTCGGGTTTCAGCGCCCTATGACCCAATGTGGATCAATCGAATTGTTCCGGTCGAACTCGCCTCGGTCGAAGCGGACGGAACAGTTTTCTGTCGCGTGATTGAATCGGATCGAATGTTGACCGAAGATCGATTTACATTTCAGCCTTAGCCAAAGTGCTCTTGAGCATTCGAGACTTACTATTTATTACTGATAACGCTACCTTATAGACAATTTCCTGCGTACGGACATCTTACAGATATTTTTCGGACATTAAACGGACATTTTTCGGACATCATACAGACATTTTTCGGACATTATCGGACATTATTCAGACA
>VGGT01000064.1 GCA_016868485.1 Bacteroidota bacterium | reverse complement strand
GGGCCGGTCGCCTACGGCTCATACTATACCCTACTCAGTTTGTCGCTCATGCTCAGCGCCGTCCTCGATGCGGGTTTATCTAATTTCAATACCCGAACCATCGCCGCTCAAGGCGAGTGTTCGCTCCAGAATCTACCTTCGATGGTGGGACTAAAGGCAATACTCTGGGTGCTGTATCTGTTGAGCACCTTGTGTATCGGATTATTCCTCGATTACCCACCGCAGTCGATCTACTGGCTTCTTCTACTGGGTGTTCAACAAGGTTTACATGCGTTCAATCTACTCTTGCGTTCGATATTATCCGGTCAAATGCGCTTTATGAGGGAGGGTTGGATGGGCATCCTTGACAAATGGCTGATGACCGTTGCCGCCTTCCCGTTCATTTGGCTGGGCTGGAGTTATGGTGGGCAACATCCGATTGCGGCTTTCATTTGGATTCAACTGCTGGCGACTTTAGTGCCGACCCTACTGATGGGGATTATGCTGGGCAACACACTCAATCTTCGGCCAAGCTTTTCTTGGGCAGCACAAAAGATACTTCTAAAGCAAATTTTCCCATATGCCCTTCTGGGACTTCTGGCGGGTTTATATACCCGAATAGATCTTGTGATGATCCGCGCCCTTCACCTTGAACCTGAACTCCAGGCGGGGCTTTATGCCTCTTCCTATCGCTTGCTCGACGCCACCAACATGATTCCTATTCTGTTGAGTGGGATATTGCTCCCTCAATTCGCCCATCATCTGTCGAACCACACCCTCAAATCAGAATGGATCCGGTCAGCGACCTACCTGATGCTTTCCATCGGGCTGTGCCTTTCTTGGGGATTAATAGCCTTTCGACATGAAATAATGGGTTACCTCTATAAACACCAATCAGATTCCCAAACGGATACGCTTTTTTGGATTGGACTTTGCTGCATCCCTGTCTCACTCAGTTATGTGTGGGGGACCTTACTTACAGCTGCTGGCCAACTCAGAACATTAAATCAACTCGCCCTTTCGGCACTGCTTGCGAATGTTTGCCTGAACTTCTGGCTCATTCCCAAGTCGGGTGGACTGGGCGCAGCGCAAGCTACCCTCATCACCCAGCTGGTTTTGTGTGTGGGTCAGGGCCTGGTTTGCATGAGACATTTTTCTTCTGCCATCGCAGGTCGCCGTTGGTGGGTCGCTGTCGCCACCCTCATCCTGTTGATTGGCGCAGCATCGAACACAAGCCCATCAAGCCCGCTTGCCCTGAGAATTGGGCTCACTGCGCTATGGCCCATCATCCTGCTCACAGCCGACGGTATGTATCCCCGCCATTGGCCAACCATTCTACGCAACAGTCAAAAAACCAACAATTGACTATTTTTGCGGTGCATGCGGTGCATGTGGTGCATGCGTCGCCTGGCCTTTAAAGGCGGCACATGTCCCTGATCTAGTTCTTAAAACTCACCCACACCAAAAATGACCGAAATAACCCCATCGAATGACCCCTTCTCGAGCCAGGGCATGTGGACGTATTTGATGCGTTGGCGCAAGCTTCTCATCGCAACTGGGTTGACGGCCGCCTTGGCCTCGGTGCTGTTTTCAGGACCTGCCTTCATCAAACCGCTCTATCAATCGACGGTCATCCTTTATCCAGCCACCACCAACTCGATTTCAAAAGCGCTGCTCAGCGAAAATGCCTATGACCGAAGCGATCCACTCGCATTCGGCGAAGAGGAAGAGGCTGAGCAACTGCTCCAATTGCTCTACTCCGATATGATTCGCAATCGGATTATTGAAAAGTATAAGCTGATGGAGCATTATGATATTAAAGCAGATGATCCCTTTCGCCAAACCAAACTCTACAAGCGATATGAGAGCAACATCAAATTCCGTCGTACGGAATATATGTCGGTGGAAATTTCGGTATTAGATACCGATCCAGAAACAGCTGCCCAGATAGCCAACGATATTGCCGCCCTTTTAGATGAAACCAAAAACTCCATTCAACTCGGACAAGCCCGCAAGGCGCTCGAAATTGTTGAAACTCAATACAACAAGAAGGAGTCTTACATTCGTTCGCTGAACGATTCACTCAATCTGCTGCGTGGCCTGGGCATTTTTGACTACGACATGCAAATTGACCATACGACTGATTTGTTTGTACAAGCCATGGCCGGTGTTTCCGACGCTCGGGCAAAAGCTGAGGTGTATAAAGACATGAAAATGCCGGCTACCGATACCGCTGTTTTGAATAATCTGGCCCGATTACGGGGATACGAGGCCAGTGGTAAACGCCTGCAAGAACAATTAAACCTTCTTGGGCAATATGGTGGTGCCCACAACAGCCTCAAGGAGCAACTCGAAAAAGAAAATGAAGAACTGGTGAAGTTGAGGCAGAAGCGCGACCAAACAAGGGTAGACGTTGATGAAGTGTTGCCTGTGAAATTCATCGTGAACGACGCGGCACCTGCGGAGAAAAAAACCTACCCCCTCCGGTCGCTCATTGTATTGATTTCCACCGTTTCCAGTCTACTGTTGTGTCTTCTGTTGATCGTGGTGGCCGAGCAGTGGAAAATATGGCGCCGAGCGGAGTCTTGAACCGCCCTCAAGCATGTTTGCCCGACCCATCATTTGGTTTTTATCGCTCAGCTTTGTCGGGCTTATGGCAGCTGCTGTGGCCCTCGAGCTTTGGCTCATCGCACTGATTCCACTCGCGTTGTGGGCCGGCTATCTCATTTTCCAATACCCCGACCGGGTGGTTCTGGGCGTCGTTTTTTGCACACCCCTCAGCATCTTGGTTGATGTAAAACCCCTCGGTGCTGCCATTTCTCTGCCCACTGAACCCCTTCTTATGGGCCTGCTGCTGTGGTTTGGCCTCAAACTCATGATCGATGGACGATACGATCCCGCTGTCTTTCGCCATCCGGTAACCCTCAGCCTATTGGCCTATTTGGGATGGATGTTGCTCTGCTCGATCAACAGCTCCATTCCTTTGGTATCATTCAAATTTCTGCTCTCGAATCTTTGGTTTGTTGTAGGCTTCTACTTTTTACCCCTGCTCATTTTCAAAAACCGCAGCAAACCCCATCAGTTTATTTGGCTTTACATCCTTCCGCTCACCTTTCTCATCGTATGGAGTATTGTTCGCCACAGTACTTTCGGCTTCACCAAACAGGCATCCTATTGGGCAAGCGAACCCTTCGTCATCAACCACGGCATCTACGGCGCTATGGTCGCCTTTTTCATTCCCGCGCTGGCCATCTATATGCTGCAGTCGAAGCTGTTTCTCAACAAACGATCGCTGCTGCTGCCCATTTCTATTTTATTCGTTGTTTTTTTAGCGGGGCTGATTCTCAGCTATACAAGGGCCGCCTGGTTGGGCACGGCTGCCGCCTTGGTATTTTATATTTTACTGCGCTTGGGCCTGCGATTCCGCATGCTCATGGGCTTAGCCGGTGTGTTGGTTGCCCTGTTTTTTGTGTTTCAAACCGACATCACGATGAAATTGATGCGCAACAAAACGGATTCGCATGATGACCTGAGCAAACACCTTCGCTCGATATCCAACGTTCGCACGGATGCCTCTAATTTGGAGCGGTTGAATCGTTGGACCAGTGGATTCAGGATGTTTCAAGAGCGACCCTTGATGGGCTGGGGGCCTGGTACCTATATGTTTCAATATGCTCCCTTTCAAAAGCCCGGTGAGAAGACCATCATCAGCACCAATCAAGCCGACGTCGGGGGAATTCACAGCGAATATTTTAACCCCCTGGTGGAAATGGGCCTTCCAGGCATGGGATTGTTTCTTTTGCTGATTTCATTCAGCATCCAAAGGGGGATGCGGTACTTCCGTTTACAGTCCGATGAATTTCTCCGCTACACCTGCCTGATGGCATTACTGGGTATGGTGACCTATCTCACGCACGGTGCGCTGAACAATTATCTCGACTTCGACAAAACGACCGTCTTGTTTTGGGGATTCATGGCCATGATGGTCGGATTAGAAGTCTATCATCCCGCAAAAGCCTTAGGCACCCCCCCCAGTATACCGAATGGTGAGCAGGGTCAAATCGTCGGCAAAATTCCAGCCGCCCCGATGGGCAATCAACCGATCGAGTAGTCTACTGTTCAACACATCTGGACTTAAATCCGTTGTTTCGTCCATGCGTTCTAGCAGTCGATCCAATCCAAAGGGCTCTTTACGGTCGCCTTGAGCCTCTACGACTCCATCCGTACAGATCATCAGCACATCGCCTGGCTCCAAAACACATCTACCCAACTCCATGAAGGGCAATGGCTGAAACATCCCCAACAAGGTCGTACCCTGATCAAGGTATTCATGGCGCCCAGCTCCAAAACGAATAGCCGGGATATGGCCCGCGCACACATACGCTAATTCGCCACTTCGCTCGTCTAAAGTGCCCAAAAACAAGGTCACAAAACGTTCCGAACGGGTGGCATGTCCCAATAACTCATTGATGTCGCGTACCAAGTTGTTTAGATCTGTGTAGGCCCTTGCGAGCGCTCTCATACTGGCCTGCAAATGGGCCATCAGCAAGGCCGCCGAAACCCCTTTTCCGGCCACGTCGGCCACACAAAACAACCATTTGCCGGGTGCCATTTCTACAACATCATAGTAATCGCCGCCAACATCATGGTGGGGCACGTAAATGGCCGACATGGATAGGCTCGCAGTATTCGGTAGTTGATCCGGGATGAGGAATCCCTGAACCTGCGACGCCAGCGACAATTCCTGCTTCATCCGTTCTTGCACCAATCGGTTCTCGAGCATTCGCTCCAGTTGCCGGTTGAGTATTTCGACCTGATGCCGAAGCGCTGTGACCCGTGTAGGGGTATAGTCACCTAATTTAGACACATCCAGTGGATCCACATTCATCAAGGCAACTTAAGATTTTTTCTCGACTCTTCCTAACAGGTCGCTCATTCCTGTGCTGAGCAAGTTGCAGGTCAACACCATCAATGAAATGACAACGCCTGGCGCGATGGCTAACCACGCGGATCGCGTCAGAATATAGGGATAATGCTCGCGAATCATCATCCCCAGACTCGGCGCAGGCGGTTGAATACCCAGGCCCAAGAAGCTGAGGCCGGACTCCACCAAGATGGCACTGGCAAATTGCGCTGCGGCCATTATGAGTATGGGGCCGAGCATATTGGGCAGAAGATGATGCATCATGATCCGAATTGAACTATACCCCAACACCTGGGCAGCTTGCACAAATTCCTGTTCACGCAGCCGACGAGCCTCACCCCGAACCAAGCGTGCCACATCTACCCATAATGTAAGACCTACTGCGAGATAGACCTGCCAAGCGCCTCTGCCCAATGCGAGAGAAAAAGCGATGACCAGCATTATCGAGGGCACCGACCACACCACTTGCATGAGCCAAGTCAGGATTTGGTCGACCTTTCCCCCAAAATAACCGGCCAGCATTCCTATGGAAATCCCGACCAATAGACTCACCAATACGGCAAACACGCCGATTTTTAATGTGCTCCGCATCCCCAGGAGCAGACGGCTCAATAAATCGCGACCCATTAAATCTGTACCGAACCAAAATGTCTGGGATTCAATAGAAATGCTGTGGCCTGCTGATGGAGATACACTTAAAGTGTCATAAGGCTGGTCCCAGACTACATAGCGAAAACCGTTTTGGTTGGGCTCATACCAGCTTAGAGGAATTCGACTTTGGCTCAAACGCGATTCTTCAGACGAACGCGATTCCCCAGACGAACGCGATTCATCAGACGAACGCGATTCTTCAGACGAACGCGATTCTTCAGACTTTCGCGTTTCATCAGACGAACGCGATTCTATCAGAAAATCAACCGATTGGGCCGGCTTAAGGGTTCGGATGCGCACATCTTGTCGATTGGCCTCAGGGGTTGAATCCGGTGAAACCCATGGAGCCATAACCGACAATAATCCAAGGGCGAATAATATCCAAAGGCTCAAGCGCGATGCAACAGACAATCGTCCTATGATTTGCCATAATCGCATTTTCAAGAACATATTTTGCATTTCTTTGACACGGTGTGTGGGTTCCGAGGGTTTAAGATCAGCGCAGTGAGGACCTTAAGGTCTATTCCTGACCGCATCAGCAAAATCAACGACCCGATGCGCTTGCAATTTAGGGGATGTGGCCTTGCATTCGCTCTATATTTGTGCATGTACTTTCATTTTTCTGGTCAATTTTCTGGCTGGTGGAAACACTAATTTTGGGCATCGACCCTGGGTCGCGTGTTACGGGCTATGGGCTCATTCGATGCTCCGGCTCTGATCATGAGCTCTTGGAAGCGGGCATTTGGAAAAGCGTAGAGGAAGATTCAGCAGACCGACTGAAACACATCCTTCATTCGGCCATGGCATTCATGCGCCTTCATCGTCCTGAAGCGATGGCCATCGAAGCACCATTTTATGGAAAGAATATTCAAAGTACCCTGAAGCTCGGAAGAGCTCAGGGGGTAGTAATAGCGGCTGCACTGCAATTGGATATTCCGGTATTTGAATATGCCCCGCGTAGGGTAAAACAAGCCATCACGGGCAACGGCAATGCGGGAAAGGAACAAGTCGCCGCGATGTTGCCCATTTTACTCAAGAATTCGATCACCGATCATTTACCTACCGACGCCACCGATGCCGTTGCCGTATCACTTTGTCATGCCTTCGGATTGCGTAAGGGCGCTGCATCGCGCTCAGGCCCAACAAACTGGTCCTCCTTTATCAAAAACAATCCGAATCGGGTAAAAGGCGGTTAAGATGCCGTTAACTTCAAAAACTGTGCTCTAATTGTCTCAGCCGTACTGGCCAAATCATTAGACGACGGATTAAGTTTCCGTTTGCCAAAATCCATATCACTTCCTTGATTCATCGGAATCAGGTGAATATGCACATGGGGGACTTCTAATCCTACGATTGCCAGTCCAATTCGCTTGCAAGGAATAACTGCTTCAATGGCAGGGGCAACCAACCGCGCAAATTCAAACAAACCCGTATAGGTATCAGTATCCAGATCAAACACATAGTCGGCCTCCACCTTGGGGACAACCAGCACATGACCCATTGTAAGGGGTTGGATATCAAGAAAAGCGAAAAAACGATCATTCTCTGCAATAAAATGACAAGGAATTTCTCCTTTGATGATGCGTGAAAAAAGTGTGGGCATACCATTAAATATTGATATCCAATATTTCAAATCTCATGATCCCTGATGGCACCTGGATTTCTGCTATCTCTCCCTTCGCTTTACCCACAAGTCCTTTGCCAATGGGTGAAGTACTGGAAATCTTGCCCGCTTTTAAATCCGCTTCCTTCTCAGAGACGATGTTGTATGTCATTTCAGCATTGTTGGCCAAGTTCCGAATCTTCACTTTTGTCAATACTTGAACGCGCGACAAATCAATGGAACGCTCGTCCAATACACGGGCACTTGCCAAAACATTTTCCAACTTAGCAATGCGCATTTCCAGAAGTCCTTGGGCATCCTTAGCCGCGTCGTATTCTGCATTCTCAGAAAGGTCACCTTTGTCGCGCGCTTCTTGAATCGCTTTGGCCATCTCGGCCCTCCCACGCGTTTTCAAATCGGTTAACTCATCCTTTAACTTATCGAGACCGGATTGTGTAAAATATGATGTTTCGCTCATGAACTCAGACTATTAAAACAAAGGAACGCCCCGTATTGGGGCGTTCACATGTAAAATTATTAAAAATTCCTTACAATCCGTAACGCACACCAATAACGTGGGTGCCGCTGAATGGATTGCTGGCCCGGTAAGCGTAGTCGAAGCCAAAGCGACTTTTACCACTGGGGGCGTCGATTGAAATGCCGTAATTCATGCCCGTATACACATTTTGAATCAATGACTCATCGGTGAGCTTGTCCTCCACCTGATAACCCGTACGAACGGCGATGATATTCTTGAAACTCAATTCTGCACCAAAGCCATATTGGTCATTGGTGAACGAATTAGACGTAAAATTGCCTGCAAGCGTTAGGCGGTAATTGTCGTCGTCGGTCAGGTAAATGTCGTAAGACGCACCAATGTTCATTAAGGAAGGCAATTCAAAGCCCTGAGAACGCTGGCTCAAGGTAAGGGGGACCGTACTGCCTTGCATGGTGCCGCGTGCGGATAAACCATCACCACCAAAAACCATAGGGGTGCCCACGTTTCGGAGGGCTATGCCGAATTTCATTTCTTCCTTTCGTCCAGAAACATATTGGATCCCCGCATCGAAAGCCACGCCTTGCGCAGACACCGCCGACGTGCTCTGAGATATGATTCGAAGGGTAACACCTCCATGGATCCGATCAGAAAATGACTTCGCATAAGACAACCCTATATTTGAAAAAGTAGGCTTGAAAGTGCCAAGTCCACCATCAGGGGTTGATTCATCAGTGACATCAATGACACCCACATCGAGCGACATCACGGATACCCCAAGAACACTCGACTCATTGATGCGCTGAGCCAAACCAAAACCATTAACATACACATCACTACCACTCAACCAGGTCGTGCGCGCAAAATTCAGCTCCGTTTTCTGGGTAAAA
>VGGT01000063.1 GCA_016868485.1 Bacteroidota bacterium | reverse complement strand
GATCGCTTCAATCATCATGGATCCTGAGCCTCATTTTTAACATGAACTCATTTTTAACATTTAACATGAACTCATTTTGCTGTAAACATTAACCCATTTAACTTTAAACTTGAACCCATTTAACCTTAAACTTGACTCCGTTTAACTTTAAACTTGACCCCATTTAACCTGAAACATTAACCATTCTACGACTCGTATTTTCATGAACCTACACGACACCCTGCCTTACTTCGAACTAAAAGGATGCGACGAGAAAATGCATTCATTAATGGATGTATCCGACAAATCATGTATCCTCGTCTTATTTATCTGTAACCATTGTCCTTATGTACAGGCCTACCTCGACCGCATCGATGAAATCATTGCTCAATTCTACGAAGATAATCTAGGCGTCATTCTCATCAACCCAAACGACGCTAAGCGATATCCGGCCGATTCATTCGAGGCCATGAAAGAACTTGCGGCCAAATACAAATGGGAGTCGATTTATTGGCACGATGAGCGCCAGGATGTGGCCAAGCTGTTCGGTGCCACCCGAACCCCCGAGGCTTTTTTGTTTAACTCGGCAAGGGAATTGGTCTACAAGGGTGGAATCGACGATAGTTGGGAGAATCCGCATTTAGTGACCCGAATTTGGCTTGAAGATGCCATAGAATTTACCCTTGATGGATTAGAAGTCGATTTTCCTGAGACTCAGGCCGTGGGATGCAGCATCAAATGGAAGGAAGGATGAGTAAGCAAAATGAATGGGAAAAACTGATCCATGCGGCCTGGACTGATCCTTCACTATTAAAGGATCCCGTTTACAAAATAGCTGTCGATGCCACCATCGAGCAACTCGATCAAGGTCAGCTACGGGTTTCTGAATACCAAAGCGCATTGGATCAATGGATGACCATCGAATGGCTTAAAAAAGCGGTGTTATTGTATTTCAAAATATGCGATAATGTTGAAATGAGCGCAGGACCTTTGAATTTTCGGGATAAAATTCCGGTAAAATCAAATTTAGAAAAATCAGGGGTGCGTGTGGTGCCCCCGGGAGCAGCACGCTATGGTTCTTACCTTGCCCCCGGTGTGGTACTCATGCCAGGTTATGTAAATATTGGTGCTTGGGTCGACGAAGGCACTATGGTCGACACTTGGGCCACAGTGGGTTCGTGTGCCCAGATTGGAAAAAGGGTACACCTGAGCGGTGGAGTGGGCATTGGCGGAGTTCTAGAACCCATTCAAGCACAGCCCGTTGTGGTTGAGGATGATTGTTTCATTGGTTCGCGCTGCATTTTGGTGGAAGGTGTTCGGATCGGAAAGGGTTCAGTACTGGGTGCGGGCCTAACCCTTACCCAAACTACGCCCATCATTGATGTGACCGGAGCATCTGAAGTCATACACAAAGGATATGTCCCGCCAGGTTCGGTGGTCATTCCGGGCAGCCAGCCGAAGAAATTCCCTTCAGGCACCTATTCGGTCCCCTGTGCTTTGATTGTGAAAAAGGTGGATGAACAGACACGTTCCAAGACAACCCTCAACGATTTGCTGCGCGATTTTCCATTAAATCTCTGATGGTCATTGGTTTCGATGCGAAGCGTTTGTTGCACAACCGAACAGGACTGGGTAACTATGCCCGCAATCTACTCTCTTCTCTCTTAGAGGCCGCGCCGCAAAACGAGTACCATTTGTTTTCACCCGAGGCTGCTGCGTTCCCACCCGAATGGAACCAACGAAACCACCCTGCTTTAGTTTACCATCACCCTCAGGCCGCTCGTTTGGCAAGGGGCATTCAAAACAGCATGTGGCGCACTTATGGCATAGCTCGATTAGCCGCACATTCAGGGGTGCAGCTCTACCACGGTTTGAGCCACGAGCTCCCGCATGGGTTAAAACGACACCGGATGTGCAGCATTGTGACCATTCATGACCTAATATTTCTGCGTCATCCAGAATGGTTTCCCTTTGCAGACCGCTTCTTTTACCGCCAAAAAGTGTTAAGAGCGTGTCAACAGGCCGACCTGATTGTGGCCATCAGCGAATGTACGGCGCACGATATTCAGGACTTGCTTAAAATCCCAAGTGAACGGATAAAGGTCATTTACCAAAGCGTATCGACCGTATTTCAGCCAGTCGATCATTCACCTACAGCGGCAAACAATGCACTACCCGATTCGTACATCTTGGCCGTGGGCAATTGCGATGCCCGTAAGAACTACCAAACAGTTCTTCAGGCCTATGCGCAACTTCCCGACGACCGCCCCCATTTGGTGCTCACCGGTCCGTATGGCAACGAGAGAAGAAAAATTGACGCTCAAATACGGGCGAATAAACTAACGGAATCCATCATTTGGCAGCAACCTTCAAGTGCTGAGTCCTTAGCTCAGCTGTATAGAGGGGCTCGATTCAGTGTGTATTTGTCGCGCTACGAAGGTTTTGGGCTGCCCGTGCTCGAAAGCATCGCGTGCGGCACCCCGGTTTTGGCCGCGCATGGTTCCAGTTTGGAAGAAGCGGGAGGAAATGCAGCCGTGTATGTTCAGGCCAATGATGCAGAGGCTGCGTCTATGGTTATGCGCCGTTTGCTCTATGATGACGCCTTTCATCAAAAGCAAGCACAGCTTTGCTCAGCTTGGGCCACCCGCTTTTCACCCGAAAGCAGGGCCCAAACATGGCTTGACGTTTATGGTCGGTTCAGCGGATCAACCCCTTAAACAACTTCTCGAATTTTTCCACCTTGGGTTGCACAACGGCCCGACAATAAGGCTGTTCCCCGTTTTCACGGAAGTAATTCTGATGATAATCCTCCGCCTGATAGAAAAAAGAAGCCGCCTCCACCCCTGTAATGACCGGAGCATCATATATTTTTGATGCATTCAAGGCCGCTTTTATTTTTTCTGCTGTTTCTTTTTGCTCATTGGAATGGTAGAAAACTACGGAACGATACTGGGTGCCTTCATCGGCTCCTTGCCGATTCGGGCTTGTGGGGTCATGTGTTTTCCAAAATACCTCCAATAGTTGTTCAAAAGATACAACAGATGGATCAAATACGATTTGCACGACTTCAACGTGCCCGGTGAGCCCGGAACATACTTCCTTGTAGGTTGGCTGGGCAATACGTCCACCCATATAACCTGATATCGCCGTATCTACGCCCTTAATTTGTTGAAAAATGGCCTCTACACACCAAAAGCAGCCCGCACCAAAGGTGGCTGTATCATGTTTTTGGCTCGAATCGGGGTTCGTGAAAGGGGTAGATTCCGAATCAGGTTGCTTGGGTGTCGACATGGTTTGATAAAATGGTGATGGAAGTTCCCAACAAGACAAGAAGAGCATAGAAGCAATCAAAACACCAAAAAGCCGAATGATGTTCATTCAATCGATTACTTTTTGTTATGCAGCAGGGGTTCGAGTTGAGCAGGTGAATACTGAACCGATTTAAGGGTCTTATGATCTTGTTTGCGGTAAACCAAAAACATACCCCCATGTTCCTCCGTGTAGGCCTCTTCTCCCCTGTGTTCGGCATACCATCTCATCGTATCAGCGGCTTCGTTTGGGGTGGCACAGGCCTTGCTCATATTGGAACGCTGAACCTCAGCAAATAGATCGGGAAAACGATGGGCCAGTCCGAATTCGAGAACAGCACCACTCAACACATACTGCAGATCACATAAGGCATCAGCGGCCTCAACAATATCGCCCCGTTCAACCGCTTCTTTGAGTTCTTCCAGTTCCTCTTGAATGAGCCGGATGCGCAAGTTTGCCCGTTCTGTAGGGGGAATGGCGGGCTCATCCAGGATGGGGTGACGAAACGTTCTATGGAATGCGGCGACCTGATTCAGGCAATCGAGCACTCCAAAGGACTTTTCATGCTCGATGCTCATCCGTCGTATGAACGCGTTTCCTCGTCCCGGTCGAACTGATCAAAATCATAATCAGGCATCAACTCATTCTTGACATGCCCAACCGCATCGTTGAGACCATTGATGAATTTGTTAAAATCCTCTTTGTACAGGAAGATTTTGTGTTTCACATACTGACCATCCTCAAAAGCCCGCTTACTCTCGGTTATAATGAGATAGTAGTCGTTTCCACGGGTAGCTTTTACATCAAAAAAATAGGTGCGTTTGCCCGCCCTCACCCTCTTGGAGTAGACTTCGTCGCGCTGACGATCACCTCCATATTCAAAATCACTCATGTTTTATATTTAAAGGCTCAAATCTAAAGGCTGTCCGACTAAAATCACATACTTATGAAAAAAAACTTGGGATTTTTTTTGCCCCAGTTTTATTCAGATGTTTCTATCGAAACGGGATCGTTTTGTTGCCGTTCGCAAAGGCTTTTATACAGGCCTTCAACTTGGCTCAAAGCAGCATGATTACCGTATTGAATAACCCTACCCTCTTCCAGTACCATGATGTGATCGGCATGCGCAACCGTCGATATTCGGTGACTCACCAAAATCGTGGTGCACCTTCGCGTAGCCTTGCGAATGGACCCTAAAATATGTCGTTCGGTATCTGCATCCAATGCACTCAGGCAATCGTCGAGAACGAAAACAGCAGGGCGCTTCAACAGGGCCCTGGCAATGGCAATCCGTTGTTTTTGACCGCCTGAAACATTGACTCCCCGTTCGCCCAGGAGGGTATCGAGACCATCGGGTAATCGATTCACCCAACTATCTAACCGAACATCGCCAAGAACCTGGTCCAATTCTTCGGCAGTTGCGTTGGGATTGCCCATCAATAAGTTGTTGTGCAGTGTATCACTGAACAGAAAAACATCCTGTGGAACGTAACCCAATTGACTCCTGTAATGACCGGGGTGTATATTTCTGAGATCAATGCCATCGACCATGACCACTCCGGCACTTGGATCCACCAATCGAAGCAGTAGTTCCACCAATGTGCTTTTGCCCGCGCCCGTGCGCCCCACTATGCCTAAGGTTTCACCAGACTTCAAGATCAGGTTTATGGGCTGAACAGCCGGGTGTTCTGTTCCCGGATATGAATAGGATGCATTTTCGAGGCGAAATCCGCCTTCAATATCAACCATCAATCCAGATTCGGGGTCAATTTCTGGTTGCTCCAGGAGGATTTGGTTGATTCGGATTTGTGAAGCTTCGGCTTGCTGAACCATCGATGCGACCCAGCCCAAGGAGGTCACCGGCCAGGTGAGCATATTCACATAAATCACAAACTCGGCAATGTTACCTGCACTGATCAAGCCCTTTTCCACTTGAAGACCGCCAACATATACGGTGAGAATCGTACTCAGCCCAATCAGAAGTAAAATTAACGGAAAAAACAAGGCATCTGCCCTGCTCATGCGCAAGGATCGGCGTCGAAATTCGTCGAGGTCATCGTCGAACTGTTTTCGAAATAGTGGCTCCAATCCACAGGCTCTGATGAGTCGAATGCCTGAAAACATCTCCTGAGCCCCACTATTCAAGATGCCTAATTGCTGCTGAATCGAAGAGCTGCGTTGAAGAATTTCTTTGTTGATGCGAAAAATAGCCCAGGCCAACACGGGGAGCGGAATGAGCACGTATAAAGTGAGTTCAGCGTTCACCCGGAGCATGGCGCCGACCACCACAACCACCAGCGAAATCATGTTGATCATATACATGATTCCCGGTCCTGTATACATGCGCACCTTTCCTACGTCCTCACTGATGCGTGCCATCAAGTCGCCGGTGCGGTTGCGCTGATAGAATCCGCGCGATAATTTCTGAAAATGGGCGTATAACTCATTTTTTTGGTCGAATTCGATGCGCCGCGACATCACAATGATGGTTTGCCGCATGAAAAACATAAACACGCCTTTCAATATCGATAGCCCGATCACCAAAAAGGCGAAATAGAGCAATTCGCTTCGAAAACTCTGCCATTCAGGAGACGTTTCTCGACGAGCATCAGGGTCGTTTAGTAGTTCTATTTTCGCAGCAATCAAATCTATCGACGCGCCGATGAGCCGTGGAGGCCAAACCCCAAAATAGTTCGACAGTACCACGAATACGATCCCACCCAATAAATGCCATTTGTAGCGCCACAAATGGGGGTTCACAGCTCTGAGTGCATTCACCCCGCAAAAATACCCATTTATTGGGGTGGTCGGGCAAAGCGTAGGGGGAATAGGCTATTTTTGCGCCTCGTTAAATTTGTATTATGTCGAACTACAAGCCCAGCGAAAACGGCGCGCAAGCATTGAGCCTGATGGAACAGATGAATCACGAGCAGCTGGTACATTGCTTTGATGCGAAAACAGGTCTTAGGGCTTTAATAGCCATTCACAGCACTGTGCTTGGGCCGGCTTTGGGAGGAACCCGAATGTGGATGTACGCCAATGAAGCCGAAGCGCTCCATGATGTTTTGCGGCTTTCAGAGGGCATGACGTATAAAGCCGCCGTAGCCGGACTTGATTTAGGCGGCGGAAAGGCAGTCATCATCGGTGATTCTCGCCGCGATAAAACACCCGATCTTATGCGCAAATACGGTGAGTTTGTAGAGCGATTAAACGGGAATTACATTACGGCTGAGGATGTGGGCACTTCAAAAGCCGATATGGGGTTCATTGGCGAACGAACACGCCACGTGACAGGGCGTCCCGAACAAGATGGCGGCAGTGGTGACCCCTCCCCCGTTACCGCTTATGGCGTTTACAGAGGCATGAAAGCTGCGGCCATGAAAGCATGGGGTACGCCAGATTTAGGGGGTCGAACGGTCGTGGTGCAGGGAGCAGGTAATGTTGGACGCTATTTAAGCGGTCACCTCCTGTCAGAGGGTGCCCAACTTAGGGTATGTGATGTTTTTGACGATCAAATTGAACGCATTCGCGCCGAACATCCGCAAGTTCAGGTTATTTCCCCCGATTCTGTATACAATCAAGAGGCCGATATTTACGCACCTTGTGCTTTGGGGGCCACCCTCAACGACCAAACGATTCCAACACTTCGGTGCCGCATAGTGGCCGGAGGAGCCAACAACCAGTTGGCCGATGTATCCTTGCATGCCAAAATGTTGGCCGATCGAGGCATTATTTATGCACCAGATTTTGTTATCAATGCGGGTGGACTCATCAATGTCTACTCGGAAATTAAAGGTTACACGCGCGATGAAGCCATGGAACGCACCACGGCGCTGTATGACCAAACTTTGAAAATCTTAGAGATGGCAGAGCAGTTGGGTGTTACCACACACGAAGCGGCTGTGCGCACCGCCCGAACCCGCATCGATTCTCGGGCCGTTTTGGCCACCGCCTGATCCAACAACCTCCAGATATGTTAAACCGACGACATCTGCGCGTAAAAATCCTAGAAACCCTCTACGCCCATCATTCCGATGCCCATCCAGACGCCAAAAAAGTGATGGTTGATGTTGATCGTTCGGTGCAATTGATGAAGATTGGATACCTCTTATCGCTTCGACTCTTGGCAGCAATTGTTCGGTTCACCGATCAGTGGGCCGATCAACGAGAAGCTAAAATGATGATGGCCGTGCGTAAAATTCATGAAAATCGCCGGTTCGCCGCTCATCCCTACCCGATGGCATTAGAAAAACTCGATCGCTACCGACAGTCAGAAATTTCCTTTCGATTGCGTGATTTTCCGATGCCAGACACCGACCAAATGACCATGCTTTTTAAGGAAGTGGTGGCATTGGAGGCCTACCAGAACTATATTAATCTGCCAGAACAATATCCACTAGAAGATTATAACTTATTGCAAACCATCTACAAGGAAATTATTCTGCCTAATGAAATGATCGATGCCTATTTTGAGGAGATCAGCATTCACTGGGAAACAGATAAAGAATGGATTGCCGCTGCGGTGATCAAAACCCTCAAAGAAGGCAGCCGGGCGAGTGGACTGCGTCTGGTAGAAATGTCGCGTGATTGGCCTTCGGACCTCACATTTTGCACCAATATTGTCCAAGAAGTTTGCGACAGGGCGGATTTGACTGATGCACGGATTAAGCCCTACCTCAAAGGATGGGATCTGGAACGTGTTGCTTTTATTGACCTGCTGATTTTGCGTATGGCCTTGGCTGAAATGGTCATGGAACAACAGATTCCTGTTAAAGTGACCCTCAATGAATACCTTGAATTGGCCAAATCGCACAGCACGCCGAAAAGCAGTGTTTTCGTGAACGGCGTACTCGATGCCCTGAGTAAAAATCTACAAGCAGAGGGCATCATTGTGAAATCCGGTCGTGGTTTGATTACACACAGTACCGCCAATACCCGTAATTCTTAAGCCTGCATTGTAGATATTTGCGTTTTCTTTTCGAACCAAAAGCACTTGGAAGCTACATGACCAACTTATCCCATCTTCTGCGCGTTCTGATCTTTGTTGTAGGCGTTTTTGGGATCGCGTTTCTCCACTCCTGCGGCTCTGGGGGCTCTGATGTGAGCAATGAAGCTTTAAACAATCCCCTTTCAGCTGATGCCCAACTCGAGAAGGTGCAGGCTGAATTACCCGCAATACAATTTGAGCGGGCCATTCATGACTTCGGGGCCATTCGCGAAGGAGATGTGGTGGCCACGACCTTCAAATTCAAGAATACTGGCCAGAAAGATCTCATCATACAAACGGCGAGTGGTTCTTGTGGATGCACAGTGCCTGTTTTTCCCAAAACCCCCATTGCACCCGGTAAGGAGGATGAAATTCGGGTGGAATTCAATTCAGAGGGTAAGAGTGGACTTCAAGACAAAAGCGTGACCGTAGTGACCAATTGCATCCCCAACATCACTACCCTGAGAATTAAGGCGATGGTAAAAGACCGATAATTTTTTCATATGACTACATACTTTTTTTCAGCGCCTCAATTGTTGATGGCGCCTCCCGCACAAGGTGGGTCCGCATCCGGGAATCCCATCATGTGGATACTCATTTTTGTTGTGAT
>VGGT01000062.1 GCA_016868485.1 Bacteroidota bacterium | reverse complement strand
GCGCACACTTGCGCGAAACACTGCCACCCTAGCGGACATGACCGTATTGGAAAAGGATATCCGCATACATGAAAACACGGGCATAACCCGCCCAACCATCTATGACTATTTAGATGCGCTGAACCGCTTGATGATCGTTGAAGATCAACCCGCATGGAACACGCATATTCGCTCTTCTTACGCCTTGCGAAAAGCCTCTAAAAGGCATTTTGCTGATGTTTCTTTAGCCGTGGCAGCGCTGGGCGCCAACGAGGACGTCTTGCTGAATGACCTTAAATGGACGGGCTTTTTGTTTGAGTCATTGGCCACCCATGATTTACGGGTCTATGCCCAAGCCAATGATGCGAAAATATACCATTTCCGCGATTCTAGTGGATTGGAAATCGACAGCATCGCACAAAAATATAATGGTGACTGGTGCGCATTTGAAATAAAACTCGGCGCGGGTCAGGTCCATGAGGCTGCCGCAAACCTTCAAAAATTATTGAAGGTTCTGAGTCAGGAGAGCATAAATAAACTCAAATCGCTCAATATCATTACAAGAACCGGCGTTAGCTACACGCGTCCCGATGGAATAAACGTCATATCACTGGCATCTTTGGGTGTATAAAAACGTCAAGTTCCGATCAACCCCTAAAATCTCATCAAAAAACCCCGTGGGAAAAGGCCTGAACGCATTTTTCTTTATGTACTTTGAGAAATTACCATCAGCATCCCCATAACTTTGTAATCGATATGAACCCCGCCGTTCTCCACCTTCCTTTCTTCACCAACCTTCTCATTTTGCTGGTGACGGCGCGCATTTTTGGTGAAATCATGGAGCGCTTTCGCCAACCTTCAATGATTGGCGAGATCTTGGCAGGCATCGTTTTGGGCCCGAGTGTATTGGGGATCATGGAACGCACGGAAGAAATCAAGGTCATTTCTGAGCTCGGCATATTTCTGCTTGTGATCTTGGCGGGGCTGGAAATCGATATCGATGACATCATCAAATCGCTCAAAGGACGCAACCTCCTGACTTCCCTATTTGCTATGCTTCTTCCTATGTGTGGGGGCTACATGGCTGGGAGTTTGTTTCAACAGGACATAATGACCAGTTTATTCATCGGGCTGTGTATGGCCATCACCGCCCTTCCTGTATGCATTCGTATGCTGCAAGATATGGGGCAACTAAACAGTAAAATCGGTCAACGCATTATTTCAGTAGCCATTTTCGATGACGTGGTGGCACTTTCCCTGCTGGGGGTGCTGTTGAGTGTGAAAGGGACTGATTTGTCGCTCCCTACCATCAGCATGGCCGCCGCTGTATCATTAGTGAAATTGTTGTTGCTCGTTGGCCTGTTGGGGGGCGCCTATTTTCTCATTCGACGGGTGGTGAACCGTGGGAATTACCTGGAAGACTACCTGAACCGTCTGCTCTTGTTGTTGCGCGGAAAGGAACCCCTTTTTGCCCTCTTTTTCGCCTTTGTGCTGCTCTTCTCGACCATAACCGAGGGATTGGGTCTTCATTTTATTGTGGGGACCTTTTTTGCCTCGCTTCTGATTAGTGAGGCTGTTATCGGTAGGGTTCACTTGAAGTCGATCGAACGCACCACCGGCAATATGGCCATGGGGTTTCTCGCGCCCGTTTTTTTCGCCGGAATTGGATTGGTATTCGAGCGAACTGCCATCCAAAATATAGGGCTCCTCATCGCTGTTTTGGGGGCGTCTTACCTAACCAAATCGTTGGGTGGATACCTTGGCGGAAGGGCAGCGCGCTTGTCGCACCGTGAATCGGTGACATTGGGGGTGGGGCTTAACGCAAGGGGAATAATGGAGATTGTGATTGCGAACACGGCTTATGTTGGTGGCCTCATTTCGGTAGAAGTATTTTCCATCCTCCTCGTGATGAGCTTACTGGCAACCCTCACCACCCCGCTGTTTTTGAAACGCGCTTTCCGTTATATGGATGAACCGCGCTCGCGGCGGATTTGATCCCATGCCTGATTGAGCTGCTGGAATTTTTCGTTGGCTGCCTGCTGCGCTTCCGGCCCCAAGTGGGCTACTTTATCGGGGTGATGCTTGGTGGCCATTCGCCGGTATGCCTTTTTCAGTTCCTCGTCGGTGGCCGATTGCGAAACCTCCAGTACGGTGTAGGCATCCTCTGTGGTTTGGCCAAATAATGCCCGAATGGAGTCGAAGTCGGACTGAGGAATGCGCAGCAAACGTGCCAGTTCTTTGAGGCAATCTAACTCGGCTGCACCCATTGTTCCGTCGGCCAAAGCAATTCCGAAAAGCAAATGCAGCAATTCGCGCCGCCCGGCTGCATTCATGTTGTCGGCAATTTGGCGACACACCCCCCGAGGGTCGATGTCTTTGTTGATGACTTCGCGCAGCATGAGGGTGAGCTGCCGCGCTTTTTCGAGCCCGAAACTCTTTTTGAGTACGTCTTTCACATAATCCAACTCCGACTTTAGGACCTTGCCGTCGGCCTTCATGACCACCGCTGTGAGCACCAATAGGGCCAAGCCAAAATCGCCTACTCCTTCTGGTGTGGGGCGTGTTGAATCGGATGGCCCCCTTCCGAATTGAGACTCCACCGCTCCGGAACGGTCGTCGAGCAGCGATCCGATGGCAAAACCAATCAACGCACCGATGGGTCCGCCCATGGCCCAACCTAGTCCTCCCCCCAACCAACGCGCAAATGCTGCGGTCATATTATTCTTGTTGTGTATTGAATGGCGAAAATACGGAACGGACGGGCCGAACCCGCCACTTCCTATTTTTGTGGGATGGCAAATACCCTGGATCTTCCGCGCAGGCGCGCTTTCTTGCCCTCTGACTGGCGTTTGCAGCAGTGGGATGACGCTCTGGTTTGGTTCCAACAGCTTGATGCGCGTGTTTTAGACACCGCTCAGGATTTTGAGGCGTTTTTGCTCGACCGGTCGGCCTTGGAGGCGGCACTCGATGAGGATCTGGCCTGGCGCTACATCCGGATGACCTGCCATACGGAGGATGATCAACTGAGGGCCGATTATGCGTTTTTCATTGGCTCGATCTACCCCGAAATGGCTCCGTGGACCGATCGGTTAAACCGCAAAATGCTGGCGGCACTACCGGATGGGTATGCCTCGGATCCCGCCCTGGCCCTTTGGGTGCGTCGGGTAGAAACTGAAATTCGGTTGTACCGCGTGGAGAACATTCCCCTCATTACCGAACTCAAACAATTGGAAAGCCGCTATGGGGCCATTGCTGGAGCGATGTCGGTGCTTTTCGACGGAAAAGAGCTGACTATGCCGCAGGCGGGGGTACTGCTGAAATCGCCCGACCGCATGATTCGCGAGCGGATTTGGCATTTAATGGCCGAGCGAAGGGCACAGGATGCTGAGGTGCTCGACGAACTCATGGATCGCATGATTGACCTTCGCCACCGCATGGCACTGGGCGCCGGTTTCGATTCATACATCCCCTATCGTTTCCTGGAATTGGGCCGATTCGATTACGATCGCGCGGATTGTTTGGCCTTTCACAACGCTATTGAGGAGGTGGTGCTTCCGGTTTGTCATCGATTCCATACGGACCGCGCAGGCCGCTTGGGTTTGCCCCTCCTTCGGCCTTGGGATACCCGTGCCGAACCGGCCGACCAGAAGGCCCTAACTCCTTTCAACAGCGAAGATCAATTGGTGGAGCGCAGCATTCGTGCCTTTGGTGCCATCGATCCCTATTTCGGAGATTGCCTGCATACCATGCGGCAAATGGGGCGCTTCGATCTCTACAGCCGAAAAGGCAAGGCCCCCGGTGGCTATAATTACCCCTTAATGGAAACCGGCGCGCCTTTCATATTCATGAATGCTGCAGGAACGATGGAGGACCTGGAAACGATGATGCACGAGGGTGGACATGCCGTGCACTCTTTTCTCACATGCATGCTTCCGCTGGGGGCCTACCGTCAGCTGCCTTCGGAAACGGCGGAATTGGCTTCCATGAGCATGGAACTATTGGCCATGGAACAGTACTCGGTTTTTTTTGATAACGATGAATTGGTGCGGAGGGCGCGCTACGAACAGCTCCAGCGGTCTTTGTCGGTTCTTCCTTGGATTGCCGCCATTGATGCTTTTCAACACTGGATCTATGCGAACCCGGGTCATTCACGTGCCGAAAGAACGGCACAATGGATGGAAATAGCTACCCGATTTGGCGGCAAGGGCGTTGATTGGTCGCAACTCGATGCGCATTTGGGTCGGCAATGGCAAGCGCAATTGCATCTGTTTGAGGTGCCTTTCTACTACATCGAATATGGTTTCGCGCAATTGGGGGCATTGGGTGTTTGGAAACGCAGCTTGGAAGCGGGATCGAATGCACTGGCCGATTACAAGGCGGCTTTGGCGCTCGGTCAAACAAGATCGGTGCGGGAGGTGTATGCGCGCGCTGGAGTCGAGTTTGGAGCCGACCCCGAGGCCATTCGCTCTCTTTTGCACTTTACGGATGCCTATCTTGAGGGATTGGGGTATTGCGGCTAGTTCCTCGTCCGCTGCTTTTAGCTGAACCGATGCTTTTAGCTGAACCGCTGCTTTCAAAAGTTCCTCATCCATTACCTGATCCTCTACTTTTGCTTGACCCGCTGCTTTTAGCTGAACTGCTGCCTTCAACTGACTCGCGTCCATTACCTCATCCGATGCCTTCACCTGACCCCAGACCAATCCGAGGGCCTCACAGCCTTTAGGCTTCGGAATGGGCCTGTGCAGCACTATACCCCCTTCCCATAAGGGCTACACAGCCTATAGGCTTCGGAACGGGCCTGTGCAGCACTATACCCCCTTCCCAAAAGAAAGCGCATGAGCCGAATTCTTCGTTCCGGCTCAGGGTGATGCGTCAATCGTTCCCATTTCCGTTCCGCCACCCGACGCAGCGTACTCAAGTATTCCTCATCACCCAAATCAGCCAGGGCTCCTTCAATGTCCTCCTTTGATAGCCCCTGTTGCAGGAGTCCGGCTCTGATCTTGGCCTGTCCCCACTGCTTCTGACGCATTTTGCTGCGCGCATACAACTGCGCGAACCGCTGCTGGTTTACATACCCCTCTTTTTGCAGCACAGCCACCCACTCTTGTGCCTGCTCGTCTGCCACCCCACGCCGTGCCATCCAGGCGCGTACACTATGGAGCGAGCGTTCCTGACGGGCGCAGTAATTCATGAGCTGAGCCAACTGGGCCTTTCCCCCCTCCGCTTTATGTTCTTGTGCATCTTCTGCCTGAGACATGCCCAAAAATACAACCGCTCGCTTTTCCTTTTTACGCGATTTTTTAAGTATTTACGCCAGTTTTTACGTAGTTTCGGGCGTGCCCCTCATCCCCCCTAGCCACAACCGCAGGGCTCTGCTGTTGCTGTTTTCGGCCAATACCATATCAGGAGCAGCACAAGGCATCAGCATGATCGCCGTACCCTGGTATGTGATCGACCAATTGGGTGCCGGTGTGATTTTCTCTTCGTTTTACGCTGTCTTTACCCTGCTCAGCGTGTTTTGGGTGATGTATGCCGGGGCCCTCATCGATCGATTCGACCGACGGCGACTTTTTATCGGTCTCAATGCTGTATGTGGCTCTGTTGCGCTTGCAGGGGGTTTTTATGGGTGGGCTACTGGACCACTCGGCCTCATCCCTGCCTTGATGGTGATGGGTGTTACCCTTCTTAATTTTAACCTGCATTACCCTGCCTTGTATGCTTTTGCTCAGGAAATGACCGATGCGCAACAGTACAAAAAGATCATTAGTCGGCTCGAGATTCAGGGACAGTCGACCAGTATGCTGTCGGGGGCCTTGGCTGCGTTGTTGCTCGAAGGGGTTACGGAAGGTCATGAAGTGCTGTTGATGGGAATTCCGGTGGTTTTCCCTTTCGAAATTACGCGCTGGTCGCTGCACGACATCTTTTTGCTGGATGGCATCACCTATTTCATCTCTTTGGTGTTGATGTCGGCCATACGCTACCGTCCCCTCACCCCCTATTACCCAGAGCCTGGTCGCGTTCTCGACCGTCTGCGCACGGGCTATGCCTACCTCCGTTCCAATCCTTGGTTGTTGCGCTTCGGGATGCTCAGCTACGGGGTTTTTGTGACCGTACTCGTGGAGGATCGCGTGTTGTTGCCCACCTACATTCGTCAACACCTTTCGAGCGGCGCCGACGTCTTTGCTTCTAATGAAATGCTCTTTGCTTTCGGTGCCCTTTGCTCGGGTTTCGTTGCTGGATCTGTCTTGGGCCGATGGCCAGCGGTGTATGGCGTTTCCGTTTTGATGGCCCTGATGGGCTTGCTTTTTGCGGTGTTAACATTCTCCAAAAGCTTGTCTTATTTGTTTGTATTTTCTTTTGTTTATGGATTTGTGAATACGGCGGTACGCATTCTTCGGGTTCAGTATTTGTTTAGGCGGGTCGAAAACGGAAAAATGGGTAGGGTTTTGAGTTTTTTTAAGGTTACCGACACGCTCGCACGCGGTTTTTTCATTGCGTTGTTCAGCCTGAGCTGGTTCCATGATGGCAATCAAATTCGGTTTGCATTCTTAATCCTCTCTGTTTTTCTCCTGTTCTGTGCGTTGGGTATTTGGCAAACGGCCCGGCCATTGTTGGCTGAAGATGCTGCCGGGGGCCATCGATCTCCATCTCATTAGTCGCATTCTCGAGAGGTCGCCCCTATCTTTGCACAGATATTTATGGAACTGGCCGCTTCTCTCCCTTTGGGGAGCATCGATTCCGAAGCGCTGCACGACCTGTGTGGCGCTACTTGGTTGCAGCGAGGCCTATCGAATCGGGTTCAGCATCTGGCATACGACACAAGGCGGATTTCAAACGGCACCCATTCTGTTTTTTTCGCCCTTCGTTCAGCTGGGCGTGATGGCGCGGCATTTGTGGATGATGCTTGGCGCACGGGGGTGCGGCTGTTTGTGGTGCACCATGATTTTGAGGTGGCTCCTCAATGGCGCGAAGGCACTTTCTTGGCGGTAGGCGATACCCTTTTGGCGCTGCAGCTCGTTGCGGCCTGGCACAGAACCCGTTTGGGTGATCGACCCGTATTGGCCATTACCGGCAGCAATGGGAAAACGGTGGTAAAGGATTGGCTCTATGAACTCCTATCGGCCGATTTGAATATACACCGTTCGCCACGGAGCTACAATTCGCAGTTGGGTGTCGCTTTATCTGTTTGGCGCATTCCGGCCGAAGCCGATTTGTCGATCATCGAAGCAGGGATCAGTCAGGCCGGAGAAATGAAGCGTTTGCAAAATATGGTTCGTCCGACCCATGGCCTTTTTACCCATTTGGGCGACGCCCACGATGGTGGATTCACCGATCGTGTTCATAAACTTCGTGAGAAGTTCTTGCTTTTTGATGGGGTAAAAAGCCTTACCGTTCGGGTCAACGATCTCCTTGTTGGGGCTGAAGTGGAGCATTGGCGGGCACGTAATCCGGCTGCCGAGTTGCTCAGTTGGTGCATCGCCGATGATCCATCTAATAAAGTGGCTCATCAACGAGAAAATCATCAGTCGAATGACTTGTACTGTGTTGTCTTTAACGAAGGCTTCGACAAGAACAGCAGTCAATGGCGTCTGGAGTGGGCATCGGGCGAGACCGAACGGCTTCAACTGCCTTTCACAGACGCAGCATCTGTTGAAAATGCCCTCTCTTGCCGGGTTTTTTTGGCCGGTATGGGTTACCCCAACGATGTTTTGGTCGGCCGCTTTGGGGCCCTCAGAAGTCCGAAGATGCGCATGGAAATCCGCGAGGCCTTGCAAGGTAGTTTCTTGATTAATGATTCCTATAGCCTCGATATCGATTCGCTGGGGATTGCTCTTCAGTATATGAAAACCTTGCCTCAACAATCATATCGGGTGGCTGTGCTCTCCGATTTTGATGATTCGCTCGTGCGCCACAACCCACAGATTTATGCTCAAGCTCTTGATTTTCTGCGAGAAGCGCATATCCAACTTTTCTTGGCCGTCGGTGCAGGGTGGCGCCAGGCGGTCGGCTCGTCTGTTCAACCGGAGTGCCTTTTATACCGCGATACAGAACACTTATTGCAGGCCATGCCCTATGAACGCTTGTCGAATTGTGTTATTTTATTGAAAGGGGCTCGGCGCTTTGCCTTGGAACGGGTCGACCGCCGCTTATCGATCAAGCAACACCAAACCGTTTTTGAAGTTGACCTGGACGCCGTGCTCCACAATTTTAGGGCATATCGCGCGCGCCTTAAGCCCGAAACGCGCGTGATGGTGATGGTGAAAGCCCTTTCTTATGGCAGCGGTACCGCCGAGGTTGCGGCCCTTGTTCAGCACCATAAAGCCAATTATTTGGCGGTAGCCTACCCCGATGAGGGGGTGGCCCTGCGCAATAACGGCATCCACCTGCCGATTATGGTGATGAACCCCGATGTCCATTCTATTCCCTTATTGTTGGAACACCGTTTAGAGCCAGAGGTATATAGTTTTTCCTTATTGCAGACGATTCTTGACCTGGCCCTTCATGAAAACGACAAGGCTCCGCTGCTCATCCACCTAAATCTCGATACGGGTATGAACCGCCTGGGTTTTTCTCGGGCCGACTGGCCGGAACTTTGCCGGCGCTTAAAAACAATGGGTAGTGAAATGGGTCGAATTCGTGTTGAGTCGATCTACACCCATCTGGTGGCTTCAGAAAGCAAGGAGCATGATGCATTTACGCGTCAACAAATCGAACATTTCGTTGAGGGATGTGCACGGGTCGCTGCCTCACTGGGCTATATGCCGCTGCGGCATGTACTGAATACGGCTGGGATTATTCGCTTTCCGGAAGCGCAGTTGGATATGGTGCGACTGGGTATTGGTTTATATGGTGTAGATCCCATCCCGCAGTCTGATGCGGCCCTGCCTGCTAGGGCTAAGGATGATGCGGCCCTGCCTGCTGGGTCGAAGGATGATGCGGCCCTGTCTTCATCGAATGGCATTGAATTGCGTTCGGCGGGTAGTTTGCTCACCACCATTGCCCAGATCCACGAAACAGAAGTGGGCGATACCATCGGCTACGGCCGTAAAGGGCGTCCCGCTGCTCGTGCGCGGGTGGCTACCATCCCCATCGGGTATGCCGATGGCATTCCTTGGCAGGCGGGTGAGGGAAAAGTACACTTTATGGTGAATGGAAAGCCCGCGCCTACCCTAGGTCGAATTTGTA
>VGGT01000061.1 GCA_016868485.1 Bacteroidota bacterium | reverse complement strand
CCAAAGGGCCAGATTTAGATTTTTGTGGGCCAGATTTAGATTTTTGGACCCCTTTGGTTTTAGGCCCCGTTGCGTCTTTCGGTGTTTTGGATAATCCACGCTGCTTATTGCCGGAGGCCTGATTATTATCTAAAAATTGCTCAGTCGATTGAATAACAAAATTTCCCCAGGTAATATTGTTTTTGCCGGTTCTGTGCTCCAAGGCGCATTCTATAGCATATCGGGCGGCATGTTCAACGACCCATTCAAAATTGGATGCGCCCACAGAATGCACATCTGCATCAGGGGCGGGGTTACAAAAATCAATGGCATATGGAATTCCACCGCGAACAGCAAATTCTACCGTATTAAAATCATATCCCAGTCCATTATTGAGCCGTAAGACATAGTCCGTGAGCAACTGAATCATTTGTTCACTCGGTTTAAATTGCGTGGTGTAGCGCAATTCATGCGGGTTTCTGGGCTCATACGGCATCACCAATACATATTTTCTGCCGATGCAATAGCACCTATAATATTCCTCAAAAACAATTTCTTCTTGCAATAACATGACCAACGAGCCAGCCTCTCTGTGTCGATCGAATAATTCGTTTAAATTGTTGACCTTATAAACATGTTTCCAGCCACCACCCGAGTGTGGTTTCATGTAGGCAGGAAAGCCGATGTGCTCGGTAATAGCCTCCCAATTCAATGGATAGCCAAGATTTCTAAAAGACTCCTCGGTGGTATCGGGAGGAAGTTGATTAGATGGAAGTAAAACCGTTTTTGGAACAGGAACGCCCAAACGAATGGCCAAACAATTATTAAAAAACTTTTCATCGGCACTCCACCAAAACGGATTGTTGATGATTTGGGTGCCTTGTAGGGCTGCATTTTTTAAATAGGCACGATAAAATGGAACATCTTGTGAAATTCGATCGAAAATAACTGAATATTCTGATGCTTTCCCTTGTTCTATATGATACATCAAAACTGCTTCTGCAGTAACTCCAGGTACATTTTTGGAATTGATTCGATCAATTAATGCGTTAGGAAATGTTTTTTCCTGTCCAAATAAAATGCCAATTTTTTTCATGAAATACTATTAATAATTTGTTATATGGTTAAAAAGGTTTAAAACTCAACAATTGAATAAAAAATATCAGTCAAAGTAAGTTGCGCAAAAGTAAATTATTTTAGTTAATTCATCGCATATTAATTTTTACGATTTTTGGATGGCAGAGATTCAGTATTTTTGGTCAACGCATACAATGAATAATAAGCGATGAAATTTTCTCAACTTTTACCCTCATGAAAATAGGCTGAGCATGAAGAATGATGCCAACCTTCATTGGAAGCATACGAGAAAGCGCTTGGTCTCAAGCTATTTAGAACGAGTGGTTTCCATGGAGTTATTTGTGCCTAATCAATTTCAGCGTGAAGACCCTATGTTCATTGTTTTCGACGGACAGGACTGGATGGGTTTGGGAGTGCAAGAATTACCCGAAAAGTTGATAAAAATGGGCGTTGGTCGCCTGCCGCTGGTGGTGGCTATACATGCTGGTAAGAGACTGCAGGAATATGGTGTAATCGGCGAGGCCGATAGTAAGGGCCGGGGTTCAATTGCCCATCAACATGCGCATTTTGTGGTGGATGAATTATTGCCTTGGTTGGAACATGTGGAGCGCTACCCATCGCTTCCGGATCGCCGTTTTGTGGTGGGATGTTCATTAGGTGGACTCACAGCATTTGATCTGGCTTGGAAATATCCCGAGTATTTCGCTGGTTCGGCCAGTTTATCGGGTTCATTTTGGTGGCGAAGCCGCGACCTCGACCAAGGTTATACCGATCAGGACCGTATAGCCCACCGCATGATTCGAATGGGTACACCCAGGATGGGCTCTAGATTTTTTCTGCAAGCGGGCACCCACGATGAAAGCAATGATCGCAACCAGAACGGTATCATAGACTCGATCGATGATACATTGGACTTGATTACGGAATTGATTAAAAAGGGGTATAAACAGGGCGAAGATGTGATTTATCAACAAGTGGAGGGCGGGCGACATGATTTGCCGACATGGAAGAATGTACTCCCAACTGCTTTTCATTGGCTCATTCAGGCGGTAGGTGATGAGACGCTGTTCAATAAACCGCGTATTTCTACCATGGTCCGTGGTTAATGTGTTCAGGACATCAGATTCCAAATTGAGGGATATCGCATCGAAAATAAATCGAAAATGAGTCGAAAATGAATCGAAATCGCATCGAAAATGAGTCGAAAATGAGTCGAAAATAAATCGAAAATGAGTCAAAAAGCAGGCAAAACACAGGAAAACAAATGAACATATCATGAACAGAGCATGAAAATACCTGATGCACGCAGTTGGTATCGATTCCTGAGTGAACGCTATCAAAACTTGTTCCTCGATTATCGGGTCGATCTCAAGCCGAGATACGGACACGGCCAAAGTCCCCATCCCGAACTCCAAAAGCTCATTCAATCCGGGCGGCCTGTCTACCATAAATTGCTCGAGGAGTTTATGGGGCATGCCAAAGAACTTGCCCTTATACCTTTATCCAATGCCGTGCCCCAAAATTGGACCGGTCCCGTCTGGAACAACGGTTTTCTTCCAGGGCTCGATATTATGTCGCTCTACGGCATGCTGATCCACCTACGTCCACTCCGCTACCTGGAGGTGGGATCGGGAAACTCCACCCGTGTAGCCCGTATGGCCGTAACCCAAGGAAAATTACCAACGCGCATCATCAGCATCGACCCACAGCCGCGTACCGATATTGAGCCATTGGCCGATGAAATACGGAGAATCCCCCTAGAAAAGGCCGAGATCGATTGGGCCACCGAACTGAGCGCAGGGGATGTTTTGTATGTCGACAACTCCCACCGGGTTTTGCCCCATTCCGATTCCACGGTTTTTTTTATGGAAATTCTACCCCGCCTACGGCCAGGGGTGATTGTACACATCCATGATGTATTTCTGCCCGACGACTATCCAGAAGATATGTGTGCACGGGGCTATTCGGAGCAATATCCCTTAGCGGTAGCCCTCATGGCCAACCCCAAGCGCTACCAGCCCCTGTTCCCCGCTTGGTTCGTGTCGCACGATCCCGAACTCAAAACACGTGCAGACTCGTTTTGGTCGACACCCCCATTTGATCGGGTAGAGCGGCACGGATGCTCCTTCTGGCTCCGCATCGCGCATGAAAACTAATGCCACATCACCGCCGCAGTACCACATCACTGCCGCAAGTATCACATCACCGCCGCAAGTATCACATCACCGCCGCAAAAGTCAAAATCATCAAACAGCAATTAACTAATTGGCTCCCCAGATTACGCTGGCCGTTCATCAAGGGTTCCGAACAAAGCCTCTTGGTATGGGCCTGCATTCTGTATGGTTTGGCCGCTGTGGGTGCTGCCGTTCAATCTTGGGGGCTCGCCCAAACGAGCACAAACACAATCAACGGTGCGCCATTCCACGAGTACAACAACTATGTGATTTTCAAACAGTCGTTTTATCACCTCATGTCGCGCGCCGATCTCTATCAGTCGTGGCCAGCCGAGCATTGGGACCTCTTTAAATACACCCCCACTTTTGCCTTGTTTTTTGGTGTATTTGCGTTGTTCCCGGATTTGTGGGGACTTATGGGTTGGAATTTACTCAACGCAGCTGTTCTGGCGGGGGGCTTGTTTTATCTTAAAACCGGAAGCAGACGTGAGCGGGCCCTTGGAATGCTGTTTTTATGGCCTGAATTGCTGATTTCCCTTCAAAATGAGCAGTCGAATGCCCTGATTGCCGGGCTTCTCCTGTTGGCCATCGGTGGATTGGAGCGGGGTCAGCATATGCGCCCAGCCCTCTGGATCATGTGCAGTGTTTTCATCAAACTGTTTGGGGTGATGGCCCTCGCATTGGTGCCATGCTACAAGCGGTGGCGCTTGATCTTGCTCAAGGCGATGGTTATCGGTTTCATCCTTGCCGCAGCGCCAATTCTGTTGGTATCCACGCATTATTATTGGGCCATGATTCTCAGCTATATCGATATGCTGGCGCACGATCATGCGGTTTCGTATGGCATGTCGGTCATGGGATGGCTACAGGCCTGGTTTGGCCCAATGATGTCGATCGAATTCCCCAAAACCCCCGTGCTCTTGGTGGGTTTGATGATGTTGATTATGCCTGTTGCCTGGGTATGGGTGATTCAAATGCGCAAGCAGGGTCTGATGGGCACATGGTGCCAGGAAGGACTCCACTCCTCGCAGGCCTTTCGGGGTCTTTGGCTTTCTTCTTTAATGATTTGGATGGTCATTTTCAACCACAAAGCAGAGTCACCGACCTTCATTATCGCACTCGCGGGGATTCTACTGGCTTATATAAATGGACCCCGCTCGGGATGGGATCGGTTTTTACTGATGGCCTGTTGGATTTTATCGTCTTGGTCACCCACTGATGTATTCCCATCCACCCTGCGAAAAGTATGGATCGAACCCTATCAGCTCAAGGTGTTCCCCTGTATTTTGTATTGGATGCGTGTCGTTTGGCTGATGACGAATACGGCTCGGCTTTATACGTCGGAAGCCCCCGTTTCCTTAAAACAAAAGGAAAGGCAGCATTTTACCTAAAAGTGGGGTGTTCTTCAAATCACCCTAAAACCCGCGCGGCTTCTTTTAGATCCTCAGAATCGAGCCGGGTGAGCATCGATCGATCGGGATTCTCCAAAGCAGCCACCCGATTGCTGTGGGCGATCACCATGGCTTCAAATAGGTTGCGTACGTAGCGGGCGTTACCAAAATCTTCACCGGCTCCTGAGGATTTTAGTTGCAGGTGCAGCAACAGTGCATCTGCCAAGGACATATCGATGTCATAGTCGTTGGCTTTGGCCAATCGCTTACAGATTTCAACCATGTCTTCAGCACCATAATTAGGGAAAAAGACCGTTCGGTTGAATCGACTCGACAAGCCGGGGTTTGAGCCGATGAAGCGTTCCATTTCCTCGGTATATCCCGCCACCACCACGACCAAACGATTGCGGTAGTCTTCCATTCGCTTCAACAATGTATTGATGGCTTCTTGACCATAAGAATCATCACCCTTTTGGGGCGAAAGGCTGTAGGCTTCATCGATAAAGAGCACGCCATCCAGGGCACGGCTAATAACTTCATCCGTTTTGATGGCTGTTTGGCCAGAGTAACCGGCCACAAGTCCCGCGCGGTCAACCTCCACGAGCTGACCCTTCTGCAAAACCCCCAATTCGCGCAGCATATCCGCGTAGAGGCGCGCCACCGTAGTTTTGCCCGTTCCAGGGGCTCCTGTGAATACACTGTGGAGACTCACCTGCACCACTTGCAGCCCGGCCGCCGACCGTTGCTGCTGCAAGGTCACCATATTCGACAAACTTTTCATCTGCTCTTTAACCGAGGCCAAACCCACCAGCCGATCCAGCTCCTGCAGTGCTTGCTGCTTTTTGCGGGCAGGGCCACCTTTCGGTGTTTTTTGATCCGTTTGATGGCTTTCGGACTTAAAGCCCGAGGCATTTGATGGCTGAGGTGGGGTAAATGGACCATTCAGCTGCTCTGGGGCTTGACCTTTCAGCACCATGAAGCAGAGCTTGGCCGCTTCAGGATCATCGAAGTGGCTCAGGGTCCACGAGACCTTAGCCTCTTTTTCCTTCCAATTAAAGATTGATGTGTTGTCGACCGCATAAATCGACTCTTTCAGATCCTGAACATTTCCTGGGGTAATTAATTCAGTTTGGGTTAAATCCATAAAAACCAGGCATTCATCATACACATACACCTCCATGCGTCGATCCATTGACTTTCGGCCTTCGACTTGTTGAACCCTGCAGTGACTGGTCCAGTAATTTCCGCTGATGCTGAAGGTTTTGTATCCGTTGTTAATACTCAAACGAAGCAATGGACCGCCTTCCTTCAACTGAACCCTGTTGTAGGCGTTTAGAAATTTTTTTAGTCGGTCATTGTCGAAGTTCATCTCCATGCCGGTCAGGAGCAAGGCGTAGAGGCGAATGCTGTCGGCATCCTCACGACTCACCTTTCCGTCGCGCCCGCCGGCCTCCAAAATTCGATCGACCGATGGGGCCGAAGCGGCTTGGTATATTTGCCGCATATCCCCTTCAGGAATATCGAAGAGGTGGTAGAGCCGCATAATCGACATCAACTCCTCACCGTCGATCCTGCCATCGGAGAATGCTTTTTGCGCTTGGAGGTGCGCGATGTTGAGGCTCACCGAAAGATCGGCAGGGAGGCTGTCTTCTCCTGGCTTGAGCAGGGGTTTCCATGCTTCGAGCCGTTTGAGTGCTGAAGGGTCGACACTGTTGTTCAACAGCTCTTTCTTGAGGAATCGATAGAGCTTTTCACGATCGCGTTCACCCTCATTTTTTGATGATGAATGACGCGATTCCAGCTCGAGCACATAGGCAACTGATGTTTGATCGGGCTCGGTCGAGTCGAGGTATTCACACAGGCCCTTGAGGTAGGTGTTGGTTTTTTTATTTAAAATCCATCCAGTGTTTTGAAGTTCGCGTGGCAATCGATCCCAAAGCGGTAATGAAATTTCGTCTTTGCCATTTAGAGGCTCTGAAAGGTTAGCCATCGAACAAAATATTAATCCTTAACACAACGCACGGAGCCACCCCAAGGTTTTGTTCCTGTGGCGGGAGATATGTTGCCCGTTGAATTGCGAAAATATTGTCCCTGTACAAGGTTGGTGGACGACAGGGTCGATGACAACAACAGGCAGTAACCCGTGAGTGAAGTGAATTGTCCATCGTCACCAGATCGGGCTCCCGCGGGCAAAATAGACAACCCCAGTGCATCCGTTCCGCGGTGGGTGGTATGGCTGTTCCAGTAGGGGTGGATCGAAGTATTGCACGTTCCGCCTAAGGGGGATGAAAGTTGACGGCAAGATTTTAGTGCACTCCCCGCGCCGTTGACATTCGAAGAGGTATTCGGATAGCCTCGGCTCACTGTGTGATTGATCAGTGAGGTAAACTCTGCATTGGAGGGCACATGCCAGCCCAAAGGACAGAGCTTTCGCGGATCGGCGATGGCATACCAGTTGTATAATTTGCCATAGACTTGTTCGTATTGCAAATTATTTTGGTAGGCCGACCAAGCACCTGATGTCGTATTTTTCCATTGGAGGCTGTCCGTTATCCAAGGAATGCTGTCTCCATTGGTAAAGACGCGTGCCCTAAGATGCGATTTGGTCCAACATTGAGTACCCAAGGAGACCGTTGCATACTTGAATCCTGATCGATCTTGAATGGAATCTGTTCCACAGGTGAATGCGGTGCTGGCCGGAAGGGTGTGAAACATACGTTCGGGGCCGTAGGCCGTACCCGCAGAATTGGTTGCAAAGGCACGAACATAATACCATGTGCCCGGGTTCAATCCGGTTAATGACACAGAGTATGTAAAACTGCTGCCCCCCGCAGTCGCATTGGGATGGACTAAGCTGGGGTTTCTTGTCGTGCTCCAACAAACTCCTTTCGATGTAATGGGTGAACCGCCATCGCTCAGAATGCGTCCGCCCCCAGTGGCTGAATTTTGGTTAATGCTACCAAAAGGAAATGTAATTAAATAGGGCAAAACCGCATTCACGCTGCTTATTGATGCATCTTTGATGCAACGAACAGATAATGCATGCAGCTCAAGTCGCGTGAAAGAAGTTTGGTTTGGCGTTCGATCGAATCCAATTTGCCGGTAGTTGCCTCCCAAAGCATCTGTGAATTGAGTGTCACAGGCCCAGAAGTTGGCTTGCGACCCCAAAAATGAAAATACATGATCGTTGTAGCCTACCCCTGCCGGAAGTACACCCATCCCCAAGGCATCAACACCACCCGTAGAGCCGGACCAATTCACCGCGGCTTTCAATTTTAGACCACTGTGAAGCGTATCCCCTGCAAACTGCGCCAGGGTATTCCACTCCGCCTGTGAGGGCAGGTGCCACCCGGTCGGACAAATACCTCTTGGGTCTGAAGCAGCAAAATAGCTGTACAGCCGACCATAGACCGAAAGGTTGGCTGTATCATTGTTGTAGATGGTGGTGGTGCCTATGCCTGGTATGTTTTGTTGATAGCGCCACAGCAGGCTGGCAATGGTGTCGTTGTTGTTGTAGCGCCGTGTACGAAGGTTGGATTTCAGCCAACACTGGCTCCCAATAGCTACTGTTTCGTAGATGTTGTTCTCAATGTCAGAAACAACAGCCGAAACACATGCATTTCCGCCCTGCGGCGATAAGGTTGTGAATTGAATGCTGTTTCCGTATGCGATACCCGCTGCATTTTCGGCATAGGACCGCACATAGTACGTGCCAAAAGAAAGTGAACTGAGGGTATAGGAAAACAGACCTGTATCGCGCCCCAAACTGATTTGGGCATTTTGAATGGTGGGCATCGGTCTGTTGTTCCAACAGAATCCACGATTTAAAACAGCTGCCCCACCGTCAGAGGAAATTCGTGCACTAATTTGTGCTGATTGAGTGGTTATGGCCGAGGGCGGCAAAGTAATGACAGCAGGCGGCATATAAATCGACATGCTTGTGTCGGGTGTGCGTACACAGCGGATGGATCTTCCGTTTTGTCGGCTGCCGGTGGTCCGAGATAAATGACCGCCAGATGAGTTCAGCTGCACAAACCAAGCGCTGCTTCCGGAGGGCGACGAACTCCACCATGAGCCATTACCCCCAGGTGCTGAGAAAGAGGCACCGGAACTGGATAGGCTGCCTCCTGGCAAGGCGGAGAAGCCAAAAACATCGCCCCCATAATAAATGTTATGGCTATTCCATCGTGGTTGAGTGGCCGTGCCGCAACCCGATGACCCGCCTCCATTCAGCTGTCTACATGATTTAAGGGCAAATCCTACGCCATCATGGTCTGAAGCAAGGTTGTTGTAGCCAATTTGTCCTAAAAATTGCACGAGTGCCTGCCAATCGGGATCCGATGGTACACGCCAACCCGATGGGCACAATCCGCGTGGATCTGCAGCGGCATGTGCATTGTAGAGTTTTCCATAATTCGCCTCAAATTGGGGTTCTGACGGGTTTACAGTCCATGCACCCAGGGGGGTATTCGACCAAGCTGTTGTATCGAGCCCACTCAATAGAGGGTCCCCATTGCGGTAGGCGGTTACGCGCAGATTGGTGGCTGTCCAACACTGACCACCGATCCGAATGGTTGG